>JANWJK010000247.1 GCA_025452005.1 Acetobacteraceae bacterium
CGCCTATGCAAAGGTGGCGCGGATTGCAGCGCGCAAGGGGCAGCGCTTTGTCGTGGACACGTCGGGGGCCGCGTTGGCCGTGGCGCTCGCGCAGGGGGGATGCGAGCTGGTCAAGCCTAGCCTTGGCGAGTTGGAGCATCTCGTGGGCCGCGAACTGAAGGATCCGGCGGAACAGAACAAAGAGGCCATGGCGCTGGTGCGACGGGGCGCCGCCAGGATGGTGGCGGTCACCCTCGGGGCTGACGGTGCACTGCTCGCAACGGAGGGCGGTGTGCTGCGGGTGCCGGCGATGGACGAGGCAATGCATACCTCGGTCGGCGCGGGCGACGCATTCCTGGCCGCCGCGACCCTCTCCCTGGCGTGCGGAGGCTCTCCCGCAAATGCTCTGGATTGGGGGACCGCGGCCGGCGCCCCGCTATTGCCTGCGCCGGCACGGCGAGGCTGCGGCGGGCCGATGTGGAGGCGCGCTACCTCTCCTTGTGTTCACGCCCGTAGGCAGGACGCCATCTGGATCAATCTGTCGGCAAAGTGAAATGAAACACGCTACCGCCGGTGGTGTTGGGCTCCATCCACAGACGCCCACCATGCGCCTCGATGATGGTGCGGCTGACGGATAGGCCGATTCCCATGCCCTCCGCCTTCGTCGTGACGAAGGGTTGGAACAGTTTTGCCGCGATCTCGGGAGGGACCCCGGAGCCGGTATCCGCCACGCTCACCAGCACGTGATCGCCGCGCTTCGACGCGGCAACCGTGAGCTCACGCGTTGCGCCGCCGTCCATCGCCTCCATCGCGTTGCGGATCAGGTTCAGCAGCACCTGTTGGACCTGGACGCGATCGACCGGTGCCTCCGCCAGGTCCGGGTCTATGGTGATCATGACCTTGACGCCGCGTTCCTTGGCGCCGACCAGCGCCAGTCCGCTCGCCTCCTCGATCAGCTTTGCGATGCTCTCGTATTCGCGCGCCAGCTCGCCGCGGGCGACGAAGGCTCGTAGCCGGCGAATGATCTCGCCGCTGCGCAGCGTCTGCTCTACCGCGTGGGTCATTGCCTGGCGAACCTGCGCGAGATCGGGTTCCGGCGCGGCCAGCAGCCGTAACGCGGCGCGGACGTAGTTGGAGGTGGCGGTCAGCGGCTGGTTCAGCTCATGGGCGAGTGCCGCCGCCATCTCGCCCATCGAGTGCACGCGCGATACGTGCAGCAGACCGTCCTGAAGTTCGTGCAGCCGCCGCTCGGTCTGCTGGCGCTCGGTCAGGTCGCGGACGAAGCCGGTGAACAGGGGCTGGTGGGTCTGATGCGCCTCGCCGACCGAAAGCTCCATGGGGAAGGTGCTGCCGTCCTTGCGCCGCCCCACGACGACACGGCCGATGCCGATGATGCGCCGCTCGCCGGTGCGGCGGTAGCGATCGAGATAGCCGTCGTGTTGTTCCCGGTAGGGCGACGGCATCAGCAGGTTCACGTTTTTGCCGCCCACCTCGCCGGCGGTGTAGCCGAACAGACGTTCCGCCGCCGAGCTGAAGAACCGCACGGTGCCGTGCTCGTCGATCACGATCATCGCGTCGGGCACGGTCTCCAGGATGGAGCGGAGCAGCGCCGAGTCGCTGACGGCCAGATCCGAGGAGGCGGTGGCGTCCGGCTGCTGCATGGCAGCCGCGGACTCTATCGATGACGAAGTTTTGAGCAAGTATTTTCGTTGCGCCTGCTGTCGCAATCAGTCGCGGGCGTGCTCGATGAAATCCAGCAGCACGTCGTCGTCCAGCGGCTTTTCCATCACCTTGGCCACGCTGAGTTCGCGCGCCAGCCGGACGAGGTCGGCCGAAGGCGAGCCGGTGATCAGTGCGACGGGCAAGGACACACCCTGGGCGCGCAGGCGGGCAACCAGTTGCAGCCCCGTCTGGTCGGGCATGTGCTGGTCCACCACGAGGCAGACGAGCTCGCCGATGGGTGCCTCGTGAAGGAACTGCGCCGCAGATCCGTAGCTGGCCACGGAGTAACCGGCAATTTCCAGCAGGAACCGGAGCGAATCGCGCACCGCATCGTCATCGTCGACCACCGCGACCAAGCGGTGAGACCCGTCATGCATCGCGTGTGCTCCAGCGCATCCCAGACCCATATCGAGCATCAGCATGGCGGTAATCTCGCCGATTCCAGCGAAGCATGCCTTGACCTAGGTCAACGACCGGCTGCTTTCACCGCGGTGCGGCACGTTCCGCCGCAATTGTCATACGGACCAATTCCGCCAGACTGCGGGCGCCCATCTTCTCCATGACGCGTGCCCGGTGCACTTCGACGGTACGAGGGCTGGAGCCCAGATCGTAGGCGATCGTCTTATTCGGCTGCCCGGTGACGAGCCGGTCCAGCACTTCGCGCTCGCGTGGCGTCAGCGTGCCGAGCCGCGCGGCGATGTCGGCCATCGCGGCGGCTTCGTCGTGCTCTCGCTGACTGGCGGCGATGGCGCTGGCGACCGCCGCCAACAGATGCGGCTCCTCGAACGGCTTCTCCAGGAAGTCCATGGCACCGGCCTTCAGCGCCTCCACCGCGATGGGAACGTCGCCATGCCCGGTCATCACGATCACCGGCAGTCGGATGCCGAGTTCGCCCATGCGCCGCTGCAGCTCGAGCCCGTTGAGTTCCGGCATCTGCACGTCGGTCAACACACAGCCGGCTGTGCGATCCGACGCCGATTCCAGGAATGCCATCGCCGAATCATAGGTGCGGACCGAAAACCCCGCTGATTCCAACAGCAATGCCAACGAATCGCGCACCGAGGCATCGTCATCGACCACATGGACCATAGGTGCTTCAGCCATAGGGTCTCTCCCCGCCACCACGTCCCGGGGGACCATACGTATCATTCCGTACGTCCGTTTCCGAATTTCGCGGCCCGTCTGCGATCGATACACCCAGACGCAAGGAAACGCACAATTGATCCTGGAGGGCCGGATGCAGGCGACAATACAGCGGACGGAACAGCGCTTCGGCAATGCCGCCGCCCAACGCTCGGTCCTCCGTTCCGCGATAACGCCTGCATCGCGCGACGCGCTCGCTCTCCTCGAGCAGTTCGGAACCACAATCTCAGTTCATGCCGACCGGGAGATCCACGGCCAGGGAGACGCGGCGGCCTATTGCTATCGGATTGTGACCGGTTGCGTACGCACGGTGAAGCTGATGGAGGACGGACGCCGCCAGATCGGCGAGTTCCTGATGGCCGGCGACCTGCTTGGCTTTGACGCGCTGGATACCTTCGACTTCGCGGCCGAGGCGGTATGCGACGTGACGTTGCGCCGCTATCCGCGGCGGATGGTGGATGCACTGGCCGAAAGCAACGTCGCCCTGACGCGGCGGCTGCGCGACATGACGTCCATCAGCCTGCGCACCGCGCATGCCCGCCTGGTCCTGCTCGGCCGCAAGACCGCGTCGGAGCGGATCGCCAGCTTCCTGCTGGAGATGGCGGAGCGGCTGCCGGGGGCGCATGACCATGTGCTGGATCTGCCGATGGGCCGAACGGATATTGCCGACCATCTCGGCCTGACCATCGAGACGGTGTGCCGGGTGCTCGGGCATCTGCGGCGCGAAGGCACCATTGCGATCGAGCGCAGCAGCATCACGATCCGCAACGATGTCGCCCTACAGCAGATGGCGTCCGAACTGCGGCACTGAGCGCTGAAAGCGAAAGGGCCGGCACAAAGGCCGGCCCTCCGCTGGATACTCTGTCCGCTGCGATCAGCCGTTGCTGCCCTCGTTCGTGTGGGGCGGGAACAGCCAGGTGCCACGGCTCGACTGCGTCATGTAGGTCTGGACCGCCTGTCCGTTCTGTGTCGTACCGATCGTAGGGACATTCTGCACCGGCGCCTTGGCTACCACGCCCGGCAACTGGGTGAAGAAGGTAATGGGGTTTGTGCCGCCAACGCTCTCGGCATAAGCCGAACCAATGCTGGCAAGGCTCGCTGCCGCAATGGCAGCACGAAGCATGATCTTCATGGTCTCTCTCCTCGTGTTCGTGACGGACCACAGGTTGGGAATTGCCCCCCTGTCATGGCCATCCGGTTCGTTGCATCGCACCAGCAGCGATGCTGAGGAGATAGATCTTTGCCGTCCCTAAGATAATCCGGCAGGCCCACATATCATTTATGCCAATGACGGTGGAATGCTGTTAATTGGCTCAAAGGCGGGTCTGCTACCGTTGCTCGACTGCGACAGCGTAGCGTACCGGGCAGGCGGTGACGGTCCTGCTCGCCAGGAACTCCGCCATCAGGCGCTCGGCTTCGCCGGGCTGCATCGGTGGTAAAGTCTTGCACCGCTGCCGATGCGCCTGGGCGTCAGGCGTCAGCGCCCCGATGAAAAGCTCGGATCTGTTGGTGGCGGCGGGAAGCTGCGGTTGGGTCTGCATCACCACCCCATTGCCGGCTGGCCGGCGTCCACTCGACGAATGGTTGTGTACAGACCCGGAAGGATCAGTGATATTGAGTTTGCAACGTACGGCGATCTACGTAGAGAGCCGACCGGATGGCTGCTACGCGGCGCTTCTGCGTGGCTTCTCCACGCCCTGCGGCGGGACGCGGAAGGCGACCATCAGCCGGTTCCAGCCGTTGATCGCCACCACGGCCATGGTGAGATCGACCAGTTGCTGCTCGGAAAATTCGGCGCGCGCTGCTTCATAGACGTCGTCGGGTACATGCGTGTCGGTGACCAGCGTCACCGACTCGGCCCATGCCAGTGCCGCCCGCTCTCGCGCGGTGAATCCCGGTGCTTCACGCCATGTTCCAACCAGATCTAGACGCTCCTGCAATTCACCGGCCTTGCGCGCGTCGCGCAGGTGCATGTGGATGCAGAACGCACAGCCGTTAATCTGCGAGGCGCGGATCTTGATCAGTCCCTGCAAGGACTTCTCCAGACCCGAGGCGTCGACATAGGATTGCAGGCCCAGCATGGCCTTGTAGGCGTTCGGGCTCACGCGGGTCGTGTCAATTCGAGGTTGCACTGCGGCCTCCATCACGGTTGATGCTGCCACGATGGTGACGCCGCCGGGCCCTTGCCAGACCAAATCCGCGGGGCTCGACCGTACCAACCGCGTGCGGCACGCTTCTCCGAATCGAGGAGGTGCATCCGATGCAGTTCGGCGTGTTCGACCACATGGATCGGGCGGCGGTTCCGCTCGATCGCTTCTATGCCGATCGGCTCCGCCTGGTAGAGGCGTATGACCGCGCCGGCTTCTATGGCTATCACGTCGCCGAGCATCATGCGACGCCGCTCGGTGTGGCGCCGTCGCCTGGCGTCTGGCTCGCCGCGGTGGCGCAGCACACCAAGCGTTTGCGATTCGGTCCGCTCGTGTACCTGCTGCCGTTGTATCATCCGCTGAAACTGCTGGAAGAGATCTGCATGCTCGACCAGTTGAGCGGCGGACGCATGCTGCTCGGCGTGGGACGCGGCATCTCGCCCATCGAGCTGCGCTATTACGGAATCGATCCCGACGTCGCGCCGGCGATGTACGCCGAGGCACTGGAGGTGATCCTGCGCGGCATGACCTGCACGGAGCTGAGCTTCGAAGGGACGTATTACCGCTACACCGCAGTGCCAATGGAACTGGCGCCGTTGCAGCGGCCACATCCACCGCTGTGGTACGGCATCGGCCGGCCGGACGCAGTGCCGTGGGCAGCCGAGAGGCGGGTGAATGTTGTCGCCAACCTCGGCGGCAAGGGCATGCGCTCGATCACCGACCGCTACCGCGCCGAATGGTCGGCGCTGGGTCATCCGGCCGATAAACTGCCGCTGATGGGGGTCAGTCGGCACATCGTGATTGCCGAAACCCGCAAGGAGGCGCTGGAGATCGCCAGACGTGGCTATCACAAGTGGCGCGACAGCTTCCTGGTCCTGTGGCGCAAGCACAACATGCAGTTGCCCAATCCCAACGCTCTGTTTCCCGAACAGTTCGAGGAAGCAGAGGCGCAAGGCCGCGCCGTCGCGGGCACGCCGGATCATGTGCGCGAGTTCATCCAGACCTCGATCGACGAAGGTGGGCTGAACTACCTGCTGTGCCGCTTTGCGTTCGGCGACATCACCTGCGATGAGGCACTGCAATCGGTGGAGCTGTTCACGCGCCATGTGCAGCCTGCGATCACGCCAGCCCCGGAGGATGCATGACCGTAGCGCCCGAGTACGAGGTCTTTGCGATCCGCTACGCCACGCGCGAGGCGCGGCGGCACGAGCATTTCATCGGCGGCGATCCGCACGATGGGCCGATGCCGATGGACTACTTCGTCTGGGTGGCGAAGCACGCCGATCGCGCGGTGGTGATCGACATCGGCTTCACGGCCGAGAGCGGCGGCAAGCGCGGCCGCAGGCTGACACGCGATCCGATCGATGCCTTGGCGCTGGTCGGTGTCGATGCGGCGAAGGTGGAGGACGTGATCCTGACGCACATGCACTACGATCACGTCGGCAACTTCCATCGCTTTCCGGTGGCGCGGTTCCATCTGCAGGAGCCGGAGATGCACTACGCGGTCGGGCGCCATATGAAACATCGGCAGTTGGCGAAAAGCTTCGAGCCGGACGATGTATGCGGCGTGGTTCGCCTGAACTTCGATGGGCGCGTGGTGTATCGCAACGGTCCGGGGGAGGTGGCACCGGGGATTTCCGTGATTCCCACGGGTGGGCATTCGGTGGGGTTGCAGTTCGTCAAGGTGAACACGCGGCGCGGTATCGTCGTGCTCGCCTCCGACGTGACCCACTTCTACGAGAACATGGAGTCCGGCCGGCCGTTCACGACGGCGTTCAATATCGGCGACATGCTGGATGCCTATGACACGCTGCGCGCGCATGCACCAACGCCGCAGCATATAGTGCCGGGCCACGATCCTGAGGTGATGCAGCGCTATCCACCGCCGTGGCCGGAGCTTGAGGGAATTGCCGTGCGGCTGGATGTGGCGCCCAAGGCGTAGAAATAGCGGCTGGCCCGGACGCATTTATCCGGGCCAGCAGTGGTCAATCGTCTAACCGCGGAGCCAGCGGCGCACCGCGAGGCCCATCAGTCCGGCCAATCCGACTGCCAGAAGCGGCAAGCTGCCCGGCTCTGGAACTGGCGAGAACACCGCGATGCAGCCCGGATTATCGAAGGTGACAGGGCAGGGATCCAGCGCGCTGGTGCCGGCGAGCGCCACGAAAACATCGCCGTTGAACGGATCTACCGTGATCGAATGCGCACTCGTGGTGGCCGGCAGGTCGATAGTCTGGACAATGTTGCCTCCCCCCGCGGTGTCGGTGACGATGTCGAAGAACCGAGTGGTGTTGCTGCCATCGTTACCGGTGACATAGAACGAGTGTGTCGTCGGATCGTACCACAGCTCGTCCGTACCACCGAGGCCTGCGAACGTCTTGACGATCGAGCCGGCGCCTGCAGGATTGAGCAGGATCGCCGCCGCCCCCACGTTGCCGCAGCCAACCAACAGATTGCCGCTCCCGCCAACGGCGAGCCCAGTGGGTGAGCATGATGCGATGCCCATGGTTCCGAAATCGATCGTGCGCAGGACGTTGCCGTTGGTGTCGATCTCGGCGACCCCGCCTGGATTATTGGCCCCGGCCAACGCCGGAATAGAAACGAAGAACGTTCCGGTATTCGGATTCCAGGCCGGCTGCTCCATGCCCCCGGCAGCGATCCCGCCCTGCGGGTACAGTGATTTGGTTATTGGGAAAAACGTTGGGCGGCCCGCTCGGAAAAGTAAGGGCGACCGTCGGGTGTCCGTTCGTAGTGGAAAAGAGATTTCCGTATGCCGGGGTCTCGGCGTTGTTGGCGGCGAGGACCTGATGCGTCAGTGGCGAGTAGGCCATTTCGTCGACGCGGGTCATGCCGCCGGTGGAGATCGCGCTCACCAGGACCGGCGCAGCCGGATTGGTCGCATTGTAGACCCTGAGCGTGCTGTCTCCATTGCCGCCGTAAAGGGTCGTGACCCCTCCCGACGTGACCGTCAAGACGCCGTCCGCGCCGGAGACCGACGTTGTCGCCTGCTGCCCGGTAAATCCGGTCGCCCGGCCGAGAAATGTCAGGCTGGATCCCGAAAAGATATCAATGCTGGCATTGGATCGGTCGGCAATGAAGATGTTTCCGGTCACCGGGTCGGCGAAGCTGATGTCGAATGAAGAGAACGCCCCGCCAGGCTGCACATTCGCGGTGTCCGCCGGGACCGGGATAAACGTGTTGAATGCGACCATTGGATCCGCAACAGCCGAGCCAGTCGTTGCCGCCAAGGCAGCCATGCCTACCAGTGCAACCGAATGGACGTGTCGCATATCTTTTCCCTCCACTTTGTTGAGTCGGTGCGGAACCGCACAGTGCGGACCGCTCCGCTTTTGGTGTTGCCAAGACGCGGTTCACCCCCACGGCCGCAGAGCGATCTGCAGCCGTGCGTTCGAATGGCCTTCTGTTCGTGTTCCCGCTTTGCCCCTGGTTAATTGTTGTTTGTCATAATAATCATTCTGAATGGTGCACGTTGCGCAACTCACGTTCGATTGATTTCGTTGGCGCCCCATGCACTGTCGCCCTGCCGCCACAGGTGCCGGCTGTCGGCAGGGCCGTGTTCTGGTTTCAATCAGGCCGACATCTTGATCGGTGGCTCCAGATCGTCCGGTAGCGGACACACATACGGATTGCGCCCGATGCGCGCCTGGTGATCCGCCTTCGCCCGCGCCAGCAGCACTTCGTCCTGGATCACGTCGACCGCGGTGCCGGCCATCACCTTCGCCACGTGCACCAGGCCCTTGTGTGCCGCCGGCAGCTTGCCTTGCGCGGTGAGCTGCCAGGAATGGCCCGGCGTGCCGATCGCATAGGTCGCACCTCGGGCCTGCACTGTCGGCACCACCCAGCTTACGTCGCCGACATCGGTGGACCCCATCATCGGCGCACTCTTTGCGTCCAGCGGCACGATCCGATCGCACAGCGCGACGCCCGGCTGCATCGCCAGGCCGACACGACGATATGCGGCTTCGATGTCTTCGTCGGTCAGCGTCGCCTGGAATTTGGCGGCCGCCGCCCGGTCCGCATCGTCGAACGGCGGCGGGCCGAGGCGCTCGATGTTGTCGTGCATCGCGCGCTCCAGCGGCGTGTTGGCCAGCAGGTTCGACACCGCGCTGACCACCTGCGTCTCCACGCGCGTCTCGGTCATCAGCGCCGCGCCGTCGGCGACCTTGCGCACCCGCTCGATCAGCCGCGTCAGTTCCGGCAGTTCGCGTGCGCGGATCAGATAGCGCACCTTGGCGCGCGCCTGCACCACGTTCGGCGCGATCCCACCGGCATCCAGCAGCGCATAGTGGATGCGCGCGTCGGACGGCATGTGTTCGCGCATGTAGTTGACGCCGACATTCATCAGCTCCACCGCATCGAGCGCGCTGCGGCCGAGATGCGGTGCGGCGGCGGCGTGCGAGGCGCGGCCATGGAACGTGAAGTCGATGCGGGTGTTGGCCAGCGACACCGCCTCGTTCACGCCGGAGA
>JANWJK010000248.1 GCA_025452005.1 Acetobacteraceae bacterium
GACGTCCCCCAGCGTGCCCGCATCGATGGCCGATTGGAGATAGTCATTGAAGGCAGTGTAGTGGCCCGACAGCGGGGAATCCTGCAACGCATTCAACAGCGCGGCCCCGGCGGCAGCGTTGCCGGAAAAGCCGCTTTGTCCCGGCAATGTCAGGTAGCGGACCATCTTGGCGCGCAGCACGTAGATGTCGGCCTGGCTCAGTCCCAGTCCCTGGGTCAAGTAATCCTGCACCGAGCCATACGAAGCGACCGCCTGATCGAGCCCGCTCTCCAGGAAGCTCGGCTGAACCCCCAGCATCGGTGCGGCGACCGACGCTGCGTAGGCTCCCGCCGCGCCTCCGCCTGCCTGCGCCGAGGCAGCCGCCAGCGAAGCGTTGATGAACACCGCCGTATAGCTGTTCGTCGCCAAGTAATCTTGCAGGATCGTCGCCCGGGGTACACCGGCGATGTCCTGTAGCAGCATAGCGGTCCACCCAGTACGGTCTTTGCCACCCGAACAGTGGAACAGCGCGGCGTCCGGGTCATTGGCGAGGCTGACCAGGACGGTATGAAAGGCCGCCCACTGGTTTGGATCGGTGACAAATGCCCGGTACTGGCTCTCGAAATACGCGGCCGCTGCTGCCGGGGTGGTTACCGACCCTGAAGATGGGGGAGCCGCTGTGCCGTAGATGTTGACGTTGGTGTAGGTGGCTCCGTTCGGCACCCTGTCGGGTGTGCCGGCGATCTCCGAGGGCGTTCTCAGATCGATGTCGTGCCCGATGCGCAGGCTCGAGATGGTTGCCAGGTCCGCATTGGTGAGATTGAGCACTTCTGAACGATAGAATACTCCGGTGCGCATCACGCCACTGTTGCTGGCGGTATCGGCGAATCCGGTTCCCCTATTGCTCGCGGAGACACCGGCGACGTCCCTGAAATTCTGATCCGATGCCAGGATCGGTGTGGTGATCGCCTGCTGCGCCAACGCGGACGACGAAAGGAGCACCGCCGGCGCGGCGCGAAGCCAGAAACGCCTCATGACACCAAGCGAACCGCCTTGGTTGCCGTCGGCGCATATTCGCTCGAAGCGGTTAGGGAACTGCTAAGCGGTCGCTTACACCGTGAACTGCTCCGCGATGATCCGCTCGGACAGCACGCGGTCGGGGTCGAACAGCACCGTGATGCTGGTAGAACGGTCCTCGCTCACGGACACCGAGATCACGTCGCGCACCTCGGTGAAGTCGGCCACCGCCGCAGTGGGGCGCTTGTCCGCTTCCAGAACCTCGAACAGTACCCGCGCCGTGCTGGGCAGCAGCGCGCCGCGCCAGCGCCGCGGCCGGAACGCCGAGATCGGCGTCAGCGGCAGCAGGTTCGCCGACAGTGGCACGATGGTGCCGTGGGCGGACAGGTTGTAGGCGGTTGATCCCGCCGGGGTCGATATCAGGATGCCGTCGCACATCAGTTCCGCCAGCCGCACGCGGCCGTCCACGGTGACGCGGATCTTCGAAGTCTGGCGAAGCTGGCGCAGCAGCGAGACCTCGTTGAACGCCAACGCCTCTGCTTCGGCGCCATCGGCGTTCATCGCGTGCATCCGCAGCGGGTACAGCACCGCCGCCTGCGCGTGTGCCAGCCGGTCCGGCAGCTCGTCCTCGCTGAACGAGTTCATCAGGAAGCCGACCGAGCCGCAGTTCATACCATAGACCGGGATGCGAAGCGGCAGCACGCGGTGGATCGTCTCGAGCATGAACCCGTCGCCACCGAGCGAGACGACCACAGTGGCCTGCTCCAGCGGACAGTCGCCGTAGAGCGCCACCAGGCGTTCACGCGCCTCGGCCGCCAGCACCGTGGCAGAGCCTGCGAAGGCGATCCGGCCAGGGACGAACTCCCGCCCGGCGATCGCGTGCGGTACAGGTTCGAGATCGTTCAAATGCGCTTCCGGTGTTCCAGCACCGGCATGTCGCGGCGCACCCGCGCGGTCACCTTGTGGTCGATGCGTGCGGTGGCCCAGCCGGTGCCATCCGACACCTTCGCCGTCACGTGCCCCCAGGGGTCGACGATCATCGAATGACCGTAGGTGAAGCGGGCCTCCCCCTTGCCTTCGAGGTGCTTGCCCCAGGTGGCGGGCGCGGCGAACCAGCATTGCGTTTCCACCGCGCGCGATCGGATCATCACCTCCCAGTGGTCCTTGCCCGTGGCCAGCGTGAACGCCGACGGCAGGAAGATCACCTCGGCGCCCTGCTCGCGCAGCTTCCAGAACAAATCGGGGAAGCGCAGGTCGTAGCAGATCGCACAGCCCACCTTGGTTCCGTCCGCCTCGTAGGTCACCACCTCCTCGCCGGCACCGTAGGTGTTGCTCTCGCGATAGCCGGTGCCGTCGGGGGCAACGATGTCGAATAGGTGCATCTTGCGGTAGCGCGCGATCTCCTGGCCGTCGGGATCGAACACCACGGTGGTGTTGAACAGCTTTTCCTCCCCCTTCTCGATGATCGAGCCGCCATGCACGTGCACGCGCGCCGTGCGGGCGGTCTCGCGGAGGAACTCGTAAGCGGGGCCGCCGGGCTCGTTGGAGCCTTTCGCCGGCAGCAGCTCGGCGTTGGCGTTGCGCACCGTGCGGTCGCCGCCGAGGCTGTCCCAGACTTCGGGCAGCGACACGATGTTGGGGCGGTCGGCTTCCACCGCTTCGCCGATCAGGCGGCGCGCCTGGGCGATGTTCTCCGCCTTGTCGGCGCCGGGGTTCATCTGGACGACGCTGATGCGCATCGGTGGCTCCGGTGGTCAGGGTGCCGGGGCAGAAGACCGCAAGGCCTGTGCAAAGGCAACCGGGCGGCAATCTGACGCTCTAGTAGCCCGGCGGCGGCGGAATGAACGCGCTACCTCGCATCCTCCGCCAGCAGTTCTTCCAGCGACCAGGGGCACTCGGCCGGCAGAGTCAATGGCGGCTTGCCGTCCATGCTGTCCGGCAGAGTGCGCAGCGCGCGACGATAGATGCGCGCGACGCCGAGACGCCGTCGCATCGACGGCGTGAAGCGATCGGCAGCGTCGATCGCGAAGCGCCGCGCATCAGCCTGCCAGTTCGGGAGGTCGCGCGCGTCCGGCCAGCCCATCGCCTTCAGCCGGTGCGTCATGGCCTGCATCAGGAGCGAGTTGACGGCGTGGACCTGTTCATTTCCCACGCTGTCGATCTCCTCGACGACGTTCGCCCAATCGACCTGATCGTTGACCCTCTCACCGGCGGCCAGACGACGCAGCAGCGCCGCCTGGTGCTCTGACCACTCGACAATGTCTGTTTCGTACAGCTCGCTCATCGGCCGATCCTAACCCACGCGGACAGGCCGTTCTACCGCGGCCAATCCAGCCTCGGCTCCGCGCGCCCGCCGCTGGCCCCGCGGTCCTGGTCACCGCGGGTACCGCGTGGCGGCAACTCGCGCCGTTCCTGGTCCTCCAGGTCACGCGATGCCGGCGGGATCGGCGGACGCGTCACCACCGGCGGTGTGCGTCGCGGCTGTACGGTAGCTTCCGGGGCATAGACCTCATCGTAATCGATGCGTCCGGCCTCCGGCAGCCGCAGCGACAGATGGCGGATCTCGCCCTGGATCTCGTCGAGCCGCGCCTCGATCACCTCCAGCCGGCTCTTCACCCCGATCACGCTGAACGGCATGAACAGGAACATCAGCGCATAGAGCAGCGCCGGGACGAGCAGCACGATCGGCACCCACCAGGGTAGCCAATCCGGCAGCGTGAACGGGAATGTCATGCGCCGATCCTAGCATATTGCGGCGCGGCTGCCGCGATGCACTCTCTGCCGAGCCGTGCCTGGCGCGCCGTCCGCGGGCCGCGCGCCACAGACAGCGACACCTCGAGATCGCCGAACACACGCTCGATCGCGTCATCGGCGGCGGGCGCGAACGCATCGCGGTGGGCGCGCGCATGTTGCAGCATGTCCGCGGCCAGCACGCGCAGTCCCACCAGCGCTGCGGCACGGCGTGGCAGTTCGCCGGCATCGAGAGCCGCGACCACCGCTTCGGCTGTCTCGGCGATCACCGCGGTCAGTGCGACCAGCCCGCCCAATGACAGCACCGCATCGTCACCGGCGGCACCTGACTCTGCGAAGCGGTGCAGCAGGAAGCGGAACGCACCCAGCAGGCCGAACGTGCCGACTGCGTCCTCGACGTCGCGGAACGGCAGAGCCATTGCCTCGTAGGCACCGCCGGGCGGACCGAGCAGCGCCGAGCGCGGCATTTGGCAGCCGTCCAGTCTCAGTCCGCAATGTCGCGACGGCGCCAGCGCGCGGTACTGCGCGGCTTCATCGATCAACAGCCCTGGCGTGTCACGCGGCACCAGGAACGCGCTGTAGCGCTTGCGGCCTTCCTCGGTGGCGGTGATGGCAAATACGACGAACACCGCGGCGAGGGGACCGTTGGTGACCCATGCCTTTTCGCCGAAGATGCAGTAGCCGTCCCCGACCTCCTCGGCACGAGTGGTCAACAGCTTGGGATGCGCTCCGACGCGCGGCTCGGAGATCGCGACCGACGCAAGCTGTGCCCGCCAGGTGCCGCGCTGCTCTGCCGTGCCGAAGCCGTCGATGAAGAACCGCGCCACCATCTGCCGGCCGGCCCACGCTCCGCCTTCGCCGAGCAGGCCGGTACGCTCGACAATGGCGGCCTCCTCGCGTGCAATGGCGGCATAGGTCATGGCAGGAGGAAACATAGCATGAGTGAACTCGCCGAGAAGGACGCGATCCGCGAGGTGATGGCGGAATACTGCTTCCGGCTTGATAACGAGCGCTTCGCCGACATGGCGGCGCTGTTCACCGAGGACGGGACCTGGGATACCGCGTTCGGCAAGGGAACCGGCCGATCCGAGGTCGAGGCCCTGGTGCGCCGCATCCGCGGGACGGCGCCGCGGCCGCGGGCGATCCATCACGTGACCAACGTCGTGATCAAGGTCGCGGGCACGACCGCGACATGCTTCTCGAACTGGGTGACGGTGCAGAACAGCGAGCACGGGCCGCAGATCGGCTCAGCGGGCAGCTACACCGATGACATGGTGAAGCAGGACGGGATGTGGCTGTTCCGCTACCGCAAGATCGACCGGTTCATCCACGACAAGGCGTGACGGTCACTCCGCCGCGAGCGCGGCCGTCTGAGCGGACAGTTCGAACCCGCGATATCCCTCCGCCGCAATCTCGTCGCACGCCTGCCGGTAGGCGCCGACGCCGCCGATATACGGCATGAACACCTGCGGCTTGCCGGGAATGTTGACGCCCATGTACAAGGAGTTGGCCAGCGGATAGAGCGTCTTGTCGGCCACCTCGTTGCCGTGCTGGACCCATGCGTCCTCCGCCGACTGCTTCGCCTCGATGCAGTCCAGGCCGCATGCGCGCAGATACGCCACGCATTCGGCGATCCAGTCCACGTGCTGCTCGATCGACACAATCTTGTTGCTGAGCACCGACGGGCTGCCAGGCCCGGTGATCATGAACATATTCGGGAAGCCCGACGTCATCAGGCCGAGATAGGTGCGCGGCCCTGCCTCCCATTTCTGCCGCAGCGTGACGCCGTCGGCGGCGATGTCGATCTTCGTCAGCGCGCCGGTCATCGCATCGAAGCCGGTCGCAAAAACGATGGCGTCGAACCGGTGCTCGATGTCGCCGGCGCGCAACCCGTGCGCCGTGATCTCTGTGACCGGCGTGGCCCTCGCGTCGACCAGCGTGACGTTCTCGCGGTTGTAGGTGCCGTAGTAGTCGGTATCGACGCAGATTCGCTTGGTGCCGATCGGGTGGTTCTTCGGCGCCAGTAGTTCGGCGGTCGACTGGTCGCGCACCGTTTCGCGGATCTTGCCGCGCACGAAGTCCGCTGCGGTATCGTTCGCCTGCCTTTCGAAGATCAGGTCGTTGAACGCCGCCATGAAGTTCGTCCTGCCGGCCGCCCATCGCTCTTCATAGATGCGCTGCCGATCCTCGTCCGATACCTCCATCGCGGATATGTCGTTCGGATTGTTCAGGATGCCGGTGCGCGCGTGTCGCGCGTGCTCGCGCCGCGCGGGATACTCGGACTTCCATTGCTCCGCGTACGCCTCGGTCATCGGTCCATTGCGCGAGGGGATGCTGAAGTTGGGTGTGCGCTGGAACACGGTGACGTGCGCCGCCTGTTGCGCAATCACCGGAATCGCCTGGATTGCCGAGGAGCCCGTGCCGATCACGCCGACGCGCCGGCCGGTGAAATCGACGCCCTCGTGCGGCCAGTGGCCCGTGTGATAGGTCTTGCCCGTGAAGCGTTCGATGCCTGGAAAATCCGGCACGCGCGCGGTGGACAGGCAGCCGGTCGCCATGACGCAGTATCGCGCCGACACGACGTCGCCACGGTCGGTGCGGATGTCCCACCGGTGCGTTGCACGATCGAAGCGCATTTCGGTCACCCGCGTGCCGAACTGGATGTCACGGCGCAGATCGAAGCGGTCCGCGACGTGGTTGGCGTAGCGCAGGATCTCCGGCTGCGAGGCAAATAGCTCGCTCCACTGCCATTCCTGCTGCAACTCCGGTGAGAACGAGTAGGAATACTGCATGCTCTCGACATCGCAGCGCGCGCCGGGATAGCGGTTCCAGTACCAGGTGCCGCCGACGCCGCTGCCCGCCTCGAACACGCGGGCCGACAGGCCGAGGCCGCGCAGCCGATGCAGCATGTAGAGGCCGGCAAATCCTGCGCCGACGATGACGGCATCGACGGCGTTGCTCGGTCGGGCGGCCTGCATGGGCTGGTGGCTCCTGTGGTTACCGATGGGTAGTATTGCGTACGAATGAGTATTTCAACGCCAGGTGGGTTGATCGCGACTCCGCCAATGCGCGGGCGCCCACAGCTTCGGCTTTATCCATCCCGGCGCGAGTGCTCGTTAGGCAACCCGGACCATTGTAATGCGGCAGCCGGGGTTCGCACCGGCGATGACAATATCCATGCCGTGCAGCCGCGCTACGGCGGCAACCAGCGCCAGCCCAAGGCCAACACCGGGCGCGCTGCGGCTTTGTTCCACGCGGTAGAAACGTTGCAGCACCGTTTCGCGCTCGTCGCGGGGGATGCCAGGACCAGTGTCGCTGACCTCCACGCCGATTCCTCGTGAAGCTGCAAAGGTGCGGACCGTGACGCTGCCGCCGCCAGACGCGAACTTGATGGCGTTGTCAACCAAATTCCCCACTGCCTCGAACAGCAGACTGGGATCGCCAGGCATGACCGCCGCAGGTCCGCCGGGTTGCCAAACCAGGCTGACAGCCTTCTCGTCTGCCAGAGGCTCGTAGAATTCGACCACATCGGTTACGACCTGCGAGAGATCGACGGATGATAAGCCGGCCCTGCGTGCCCCGGATTCGACCTCGGAAATGCGCAGCATGGCAGAAAAC
>JANWJK010000249.1 GCA_025452005.1 Acetobacteraceae bacterium
GATCTCGGCATCCTGCCGAGCCATCCGCTGTTCGGGGAACTGAGCTCCGCCATCATCGGCTACGGCGGCAGCCTCGCCCGCCTGTTCACCGACGTCCTGGACCGGGTGTTGCCGATCCCTGCTTCGGCCCGGCACCTCACCAGGCGGGCCGCATCGGAGGCACCGCCAGCCGCCGCCACAGGACCACCCTGAGCCGGCGAAGCAGCGGCGCGGTCGGAACACAAAGAACGCTAAAGGGCTGCGGATGAACGCACATGATGTTTGCGTTCATCCGCGGCCCTTCGCGTTTTTTGCGTTCCGCCTTCCTGCCTGCCCCTCACCCAGCCGAAATCACGGCGCAAAGGCACTCGCCGGCGCAGCGTCTGAGCGCCGCGAGCCCTCCGGACCCCTCAGCCACGCCCCCTGCCGCACCAGCTCCGCCTGCACCTCCGCCACCGGTAGCGCCCGCGGCGCCACCTCCCGTCTCACCGCCACCCCCGCCGCAGCCCCAGCGGCCTGGCCGGTCAGCCAGCATTGCGGGATCTCGCGCATGAAGGAATGGCTCGCCGCGTCGCTCGACACGTGCCGCCCCGCCACCAGCAGCCCGTCCACCGTCCGCGGTACCAGGCAGCCATAAGGCACCGACACCGGCGGCAGCTTCGGCGACAGCGACGGCGACACGCCGATCTCGTCCTCCCAGGGCGTCGCCTCGCTCCAGCGCTCGCGCGTCACCCGCGCCACGTCCGGCAACCGTCGCGAGTGCCGCACGCCAAGCTGCGGCGCCGACAGCATCAGGAACGCCTGCTCGAAGCCCGGCGCGTGTGCGCGGTACACGTCGAGGTGCTGCGCCATCAGCCGGTGCGAACGGATCTCCACCTCGGTCAGGTCCTGGATGTCGATCGCCGAGTAGCCCGACAGCCGCGGCCCCATGAACAGCGCGACCTCGTTGCGCCAGGACACGAACGGCCGCTCGAACAGCCCGCCGCACAGCGCACGCCCGCGCTCCATGAACGCCGAGAAGCCCGCCGGTTCGCCGGTCTTGAACGCGATCCAGCGCGCCATGTCGCAGCCGCCCCAGATCCACGACGTGTTCATACAGTGGTGGATGTCGCGCTCCTCGATGTCGGTGTCGGCGCCCGCGCCGGCACGGGTAAAAATGTCGCCATCGCCGGTGCAGTCCACCGTCACGCGCGCGCGGATCGCGAGACGGCCTTCCTTGCTCTCGAACACCACGCCGGCCACCGCGCCGTCCTGCATGACCGGTTCGCAGCCGAGACCGTGCAGCAGCAAATGCACGCCGCTCTCCAGCACCAGTTCCTGGCTGGCGAGTTTCAACCGCTCCGGATCGACGGTGGGCGACCAGGTGACGATGCCGTGGTAGGCGGCGGTGCGCTCGCGCCAATAGGCGGCCGTGGCGGCGTCCGCGTTGCCCCACAGGCCCGGCGGCGGGCCCGCGATCGCGTCCTTCGGCAGCCGGTCGAGCAGGTCGTTGGCGATGCCTCGGATCACCTGTGCACCGCTCCAGTCGGTCATGCGGTCGATCCAGATCACCAGGCCGCCGGTGGAGAGACCGCCCAAATGGTTGGCGCGCTCCAGCAGCACCACGTCGGCGCCGGTGCGCGCCGCTGCGACCGCCGCCGCCGTGCCGGACGGGCCGCCGCCCACCACCAGCACGTCGCAGTCGCGGAATACCGGGATGGCGCGGGCCGCTTCGTGCACCACGCCGCCGGGCCGTGCCCGGCGCGCGATCAGCCGGCCGGCGGAGAAGATGTCGGATTCAAAGAAGAATGACTGGTTGGTCTGGCGCACCGCCGGGGCGGGCTCGGGCTTGTCCTGGCTCATCGCGTTGCTCCCTGCCGCGCGCCAGGATGCGCGGTCAGGCGAAGCGCACGCAACTGATCGGCGGCAGGTGACCCGCGGCCAGCGTCCATGCATCGCCGCCGTTTTCGGAAACCCACAGGTGTCCTGTCGTCGAACCCATCGCGAGGCGCGTGCCGCTGTCATCGACGGCAAGCGCGTGCCGGTAGACCAGGTCGTAGGCGTGGCTCTGCGGAAGGCCCGCGGTCAGCACATCGAACGACCGCGCACCGTCGCGGGTGCGCGCCACTACCAACCGCGCATCGACCGGGACGCGGCATTCGTCCTTCACGCCGGGAACGAACCAGGCGGTGTCCGGATCGCGCGGATGCACCGCCAGCGCGAAGCCGAACTTCGCGGGGCGGATCGTGGTGACCTCCTGCCACGACCGCGCGGCATCGGTGGAACGGAACACGCCGTTGTGGTGCTGCACCCACAGGGTGTCCGGCGCCGCCGGACACTGCACGAGGCGATGGATGTCCTGCACCTCCGGATCGTGTCGCCGCTCTGGCGGGAAGTAGTCGGCGTACATCCCTTCGGCGGAACCCCGCCAGGATGCGCCGCCGTCATCGGTTATCCACACGCCGCCGGTGGAGACGCCGATGGTCATGTGATCCGACCGGCGCGGATCGATGCAGATCGAGGCGACGCCGGCATCGTCGAACCCACCGCCCATCCAATCCTTGCGTTGCGGCAGGTCCCACAGCGCCTGGTTCAGCGTCCAGGATTCGCCGTGATCCTGCGACAGGAACAGACCACCCGGAATCGTGCCGCACCAAAGCCAACCGGGCTGATCCGCCCCGCCCGTCTCCAGGCAGAACAGGTACGACACGCTCGGCCCGTCCGTTCCGCTCTTGGGGAACGCCGGCGCGGGGATTTCCTGCCAGCTCTCGCCGCCGTCGCGCGAGCGCTGGAGCTTCACCCCGAAATGCCCGAGCGCTTCGGCGGCATACAGCGCGCCATCGCGGGCATCGTGCAGCAGCATCGAGATCGGATCCCCGATGAAACGTGTGCCCGCGATCGACCACCCACCGGGTGTGCGGCGCAGCTCGAACAGGCCCTTCTTGGTGCCAACCAGCAGACGATCGCCCATGATCGCAAATCCTTTCGTCTAGCCGCCGGACAACGCCTGGAACACGAACACCTCGTCCGCATCGCTCACCGGATCGCCGAGCCGGTCACGGTCCGCGATGCGGTCGCCGTTGACATAGATCGCGACATGCCGCCGCACGCGGTCCTGGTCGTCGAGGACATAGGACCGCAGCCGCGGCTCTGTCGCGAACACGCCATCGAGCACTGCGCGGACCGTGTTGCCCGGCACGGTCTGTACCGGGCAACTCAGGTGCCGTTCCAGGTTCGCAGTGAATGCGACGCGCGCCACGACAGGCAGAGTAGCCTACGTGGCCGGCTTGATCACCATCCACGGCACGCCGAACTTATCAGCGACCATGCCGAAGCTCGACGCGAAGAACGTCTTGCCCAGCGGCATCTGCACCTGGCCGCCATCGCTCAGCGCATCGAACAGCCGCTTCGCTTCGGCATCAGACGCCGCGTCGAGCGAAAGAGAGAAGCCCTGGAAAGTCGGCGCGCCACCGCAGCGACCGTCAGAGGCCATCACCGTCGTGCCGCCGATCTGCACCGACGCGTGCATCACCTTGTTCTCGCTGCCGGGCGGGATCGTGCCTTCCGGGCAGGGTTCGGGACTGTCCTTCCACCGCATCATCATTCCTACCTGAGCGCCGAGAGCCTTGCGGTAGAAATCGAGCGCCTCTTCGCAGCGGCCGTCGAAGAACAGATATGGCTGGACCTGCATGAGCAATCTCCTCCTTGCGTTCGGACGCCGCAATGTATACAGCGTCCACACAAGGTAGCAATTCTGATGGACAGCGTCCACATGCTCGCGGAGCAGTGATGATGGATGCTTCGGGCGGCATCCGGGCACGCCACACCTATCATCACGGCGATTTGCGGCGTGCGCTGCTGGATGCAGGCATCGCCCTGGCGCGCGATGGCGGGCCCGATGCCGTGGTGCTGCGCGAGGCCACGCGGCGTGCCGGGGTGGTACCCAACGCTGCTTACCGGCACTTCGCCAGCCGTCACGCGCTGCTGCAGGCGGTGCGCGCGGCCGCACTCGCCGCGCTCGCGGTGGCGATGGAAAAGCAGCTGGCGCGGCTGCGCGACGGCGGACCCCGTGCAGGCCTGCGCGCGATCGGCACCGCCTACCTGCGCTTCGCACGCACCGAACCCGGCCTGTTCCGTACCGCCTTCGCCGTCCCGGGCGAGGCCGAGACGGCCGGCAGTCCGGCGATGGCAGGCAAGAGCGGCCTCAATCCCTTCCAACTGCTGGGCGTCGCCCTTGACCGGATGGTCGCAGCCGGCGTGCTGCCGGCGGAACGGCGGCCAGGCGCGGAGTACCTCGCGTGGTCGGCGGTACACGGCCTCGCCATGCTGGTGCTGGAAGGCCCGCTGCGGCGCCTGCCCCGCACGCAGACGCGCGTCATCGAACAACGCCTGCTCGATATGGTGGACAAAGGCCTGTAGCGCCGTGTAGCGGGATGCATGCTCTCACGTCTGCAGTCGCGTCTCGCGGCCCTGCGCGGCCTGCGTGCCGATCTCGCTGCACTCGGGCTGGGAGCGCTTGCCGCGGCGGCACTGCCGCCGTTCCACGTCATTCCTGTGCTGCTGGTATCGGTGCCCGGTCTGCTCGTCCTGCTCGACGTGGCCCGATCGCCGTTGGCGGCGGCGAGACGCGGCTGGTGGTTCGGTTTCGGCCACCACGTGCTGGGCCTCTATTGGGTGACCGAGGCCATCCTGTTCGAGGCGGCGCGCTTCTGGTGGCTGGTACCGCTTGCCGTGCCCGCCCTGGCGGCGACGCTCGCGCTGTTCATCGCGGCCGCCTGCTTCCTGGCACGATTGGCGCGACCAGGCTGGCCACGCGTCCTGGCACTGGCCGGCGCCTGGGTTCTGGCGGACCTGGCGCGGCAGTTCGTGCTCACCGGCTTTCCATGGAACCCCTGGGGCAGCGTCTGGGCGATTCCCGGGGCGGTCGGCGACGTGTTGATCCAGCCTGCCGCTTGGATCGGCGTGCATGGGCTGACGCTGGCGACACTGCTGCTCGCGGGCGCGGTGATGCTCCGCTGGCGATGGCGTGTGGCGGGTGCGGTCCTGCTCGCCGCATGGGTCGCCGTCGGACTGGTTCGGCTCCAGCAGGACATCCCGCCGCAGCCGCTGACTGTCGTGCTGGTGCAGGGCAATGTCGCGCAGGGCCAGAAGTGGAACGAGGACCTCGCCGTCAGGATATTCCGGCACTACCTGGACCTGTCCGCGCAGGCGCGGGTATCCGGGCCGGGCGTGGTGATCTGGCCCGAGACCGCCTTCCCGGGCCTGCTCGATGCCGACGAACCGGCGCGGCGGGCGATCGCGCTTGCGACCGGTGGCGTTCCCTCGCTTATCGGGAGCGTCCGCTTCGATACCCGGCAGCGTCCGCGCAACAGCCTCTTCGCAGTATTGGATGGCGGCGGATTGGGCGGCGTCTACGATAAGTGGCACCTCGTGCCGTTCGGCGAGTACATCCCGGATTGGCTGCCGCTGCCGATCATGGTGATGCCTGGCAAGGGCTTCGCCGCGGGCCCCGGACCGCGCACGCTCCATGTGCCTGGCCTGCCGCCGCTCGGCCCGCTGATCTGCTACGAGGCGATCTTTCCCGGCGAGATCGTCGATCGCAACGATCGGCCTGGCTGGCTGGTGAACGTCACCAATGATGCCTGGTTCGGCAACTCGACCGGCCCACGTCAGCACCTTGCGGCGGCGCGCATGCGCGCGGTCGAGGAGGGATTGCCGCTGCTGCGCGCGGCCAATACCGGCATCTCCGCGGCGTTCGACGCGCGTGGCCACGAACTCGGCAGGATCGGCATGCAGGCCACCGGCACATTGGCCGTGGCGTTGCCCGGTGAGCTTCCGCCGACGCTGTTCGCCCGCTTCGGCCTTTGGGTGCCGGCCATCTCAAGTTCGGTTGCACTCGGGGCAGGGCTTATGGCAAGACGGATTGCAGCGCACGGTTGATGAAGACCCAGGCGGTCGCCACAAATCACCCGCCGATGGTCAGGTATTTTATTCTCATAGCTATTTTTGATACGACGATTGACTATTATCGGTTGTGAGATTAAGGTCGGGTTAATGGCCGGCCGGTAGCCGGTTGCATCGGCTGGCATCCGAGGAGCCGTCTATGTTGGGTGAAGCGAAGGGGAATACGGATATGGCGCGCGGCGAACACGTCGTGGGAGCCGACAAGGAAAGCCGGCCAAGTCCGATCGACATCCACGTCGGTTCGCGCATCAGACTGCGGCGTACCTTGCTGGGCATGTCGCAGGAACGTCTGGGTGAGGCACTCGGCCTGACCTTCCAGCAGGTACAGAAATACGAGCGGGGCGTGAACCGCGTGGGCGCGTCGCGGCTGTTCGACCTGTCGCGTGTGCTGGACGTGCCGATCAGCTTCTTCTTCGACGATCTGCCGGAGAGCCTGGCCAGCACCTACGGCGGTCATCTCACCCGTCGCACCGCCGGCTTCTCCGAGATGCAGGACGGCTTCACCGACGATGCGCTGAACCGGCGCGAGACGCTGGAGCTGGTGCGCGCCTACTACCGCATCACCGATCCCGCCGTGCGCAAGCGCGTGTTCGACCTGATCAAATCGATGGGGCCGGCCGAAACCTGACGCTATTCGCTTCGCAGTTGCGAATTGTCGAAGCTCGGGTTGCGGAGCCGGTGCAGGGCGTCGCGCAAGGCCGCCCATAGGCTGCGCTTCTCATCTTCGCCGAGCGTCGCCGCGATCTCCTCACGGACCCCGTGAGCGACCAGCAACAGCCGCGGCACTCGACCGTGGGGCTCCTCCAGCATCGCGTTGAGCCAGCCTACCGGCAGCACGCGCTCCTCCTTCCGGCCGCGCCGGTCGGTGCGCACGATCCGTAACGCATTCTCCGACAGCAAGATCAGCTCGCTGGCGCGCGCCCGGCTCGCATTCAGCCGCAGCAGGAAGATCGCGAGGCCGATCTCCACGATGCCGAACCCTGCCACCGGCCAGGCGCCGATCAGCCAGAAGCGCAGCACCACCAGCGCGCACAGCACGCCGATCACCGCCATGAGAATGGCGAGGCCGCGTGGCGAGAGGCTGCGATACGGCACGACCACGGCCTCGAACACCGTCGCATCGTCGTTCATGCGGCACCATGGTGCGCCGCGGTGCCATTGGCAAACCCTTGCCGCCCGGGCGTCGGCGCGCGACAAGCGCCGCCATGCCGACAGCACCGCGCCCCGCCAAGGCAAAGCCGCGCAAGCCGCGCGCCATGACGCGCGAGGAGGTACGCGGCTTCATCACGGCGCTCGCCAAGGCGAACCCCGACCCGCGCAGCGAATTGGCCTTCATCGATCCCTTCACGCTGCTGGTTGCTGTCGTGCTGTCGGCGCAGGCGACCGACGTCTCGGTGAACCGCGCCACCGAGGCGCTCTACAAGGAGGCGGCCACACCCGAGGCGATGCTGCGTCTCGGGGTCGACGGCGTCGCGAAGCATATCCGCTCGATCGGCCTCTGGCAGGGCAAGGCGCGCAACGTGATCGAGCTGTCGCGGCAGTTGATCGAGCACCACGGCGGCCAGGTGCCGCGCGACCGCGATGCACTGGAGACGCTGCCCGGCGTCGGCCGCAAGACCGCGAACGTCGTGCTGAACGTCGCATTCGGCGAGAGCACGATGGCGGTCGACACGCACATATTCCGGCTCGGCAATCGTACCGGTATCGCACCAGGCGCCACGCCACGCGCTGTGGAGGACGCGCTGGTGCGCCGCATCCCGCCCGACCTGCTGCGCGATGCGCATCACTGGCTGATCCTGCACGGTCGCTATGTCTGCAAGGCGCGACAACCAGAATGCTGGCGCTGCGTGGCGGCCCCGTGGTGCAAGTACCCGGACAAGTCGCCGCCGCCCGCCGTGAAGCCGCCTCGCGCGAAATGATGCGGGCTTTCCATCAGTACTCGGTCACGGCGCTGTGGCTGGTGTGGCTGGTCTATTGGATCATCGCTGCTATCGGCGCCAAACCGACCCGCCGGCGGGAGGGCATCGCGTCGCGGCTTTCGCACGTCGTGCCGCTCGTCCTGGGTATCGTCTTGCTGTCTTTGCCCCACGCACCGGCTGCGTGGCTCGGATTACGCTACCTGCCGCAAACCGAAGGCTGGTTCTGGCTGGGCTTCTGTCTCGTCGCTTTCGGTATCGCCTTCAGCGTTGCGGCGCGCCTCTCCCTCGGTGGCAACTGGAGTGGCACGGTGACACTGAAACAGGATCACGAGCTGATCCGCTCCGGCCCATATCACTGGGTGCGCCACCCGATCTACACCGGCCTGCTGCTCGCGGTGCTCGGGTCCGCGATCACCCAGGGCGAATGCCGGAGCCTGATCGCAGTGGCGCTGATAGCCGGTGCGTTGCTCCGCAAGATCGCCATCGAGGAACGCTTCCTCGCCGGACAATTCGGCGCAGCCTATGCTCGCTATCGCGACGAAGTTCCGGCATTGGTCCCAATGCCGTGGCGTGGCGGTTGAACCTGCGCTCGCCCGCTGTCGCGTGGATGAAGATTCACCACCGATGCCTGGTAAGATGGCGTAGGACGATCGGAGGTAATGGGGGAGGCCCGATGTTCCGAGTTCTGATCATGGCTTTTGTCGTACTCGTCATGCTGCCTTGCGCGAGCGAGCCGGTGCTTGCGCGCGCCATGGAAAGGGGCGACGCGACCGCGGCGCGGAAAGCCACGCCGGCAGTGGTGAACATCTCGACGTGGAAGGTACGGCCGCCGGCGAAACCCGGCGACCTGCCCCGTCGGGTGAAGACCTACGGCTCGGGCTTCCTCATCGATCCCGCCGGGATCATCGTCACCAACAAGCATGTCGTCGATGGCGCGCTGGATATCACGGCCATCCTCAGCGACGGCGAACGCGCCCATGCGACGCTGCTCGCGGTCGCGGCGATGCTCGATCTCGCCGTGCTCAAGGTCGATGTCGGTCATCCGCTGCCGGTCCTGAAATGGGGTGACAGCGAAGCGCTGCAGGTGGGCGACCCGGTGCTTACCATCGGCAATCCGCTCGGCATCGGCATTTCCGTGTCAGCCGGGATCGTCAGCGCCCTGAACCGCGACATCCAGGACACGCCGTTCGACCAGTACATCCAGACCGACGCGGCGATCAATCACGGCAACTCCGGCGGCCCGTTGATCGACGCCGATGGCGATGTGGTCGGTGTCGATACCGCACTCTACAATCCCGACGACGCTGGCGGCTTCATCGGCATCGGTTTCGCCATTCCGGCCGAGACGGCGAAGTTCGTCGTGGACCGGCTGCTCGATCCGGCCCATCCCCTGCCCGGCTGGATCGGCGTCACGCTGCAGGATCTGACGCCCGAACTATCCGAGGCACTTGGCTTGCAGGGCGCAACGGGCTCGATCATCTCGGCGGTGGACGCGGGCGGACCGGCCAGCGAAGCGGGACTGCGGCCAGGCGATGTGCTGTCCGCTGTCGGCGATATCCGGCCCGGCGACTCACGGGCCTTCATGCGATTGATCGTGGAGGTTCCGGTCGGAAATCCGGTGAAGCTGACCATCTGGCGTGACGCCAAGGAGGCCACTGTCACGGCCAAGGTGGCGGAATGGCCCAACCACATGCCGGGGGGTGGCATGATGAGCGCCGGCATGGCGGAGGCGATGATCCAGAAGATGCCTGATCCTGGCGTGCGTTTGGCGGATCTGACCGACGATTTGCGCCAGCAATTCGGCATCGATCCGAAGGTGACCGGCGCCCTGGTGGCATCGGTGGAGGCCGACTGCGAGGCGCGTGATCTGGGCATCGTGGCCGGCGACGTGATCACCGCCGTGCAGGGAACGCCGGTGGCCAATCCAGTCGATGTACGCAGCGCCGTGCGGACAGCGCATGAGCAGCACCGCTCATACCTTGCGGTACTCGTCCAAGGCAAAACCAGCTCCCGCTGGGTATCGTTGTCGATGGGCGGCGCCAGCCGATAGCGGCGCGCCAGAAACGACGAACCCCGCTGGCGGGGATGCCGCCAGCGGGGTTCGCCGGGAAAGGTCCGGAAGCGACCTGAAGTTTACTTGCAGGGCGCCGCGGAAGCCAGTTGCTGGCCGCCCTCGGAGTCGGCCTTGCGGGTCGCGAAGGCAGGGTTGCCACCTTCCGAGTCAGCCTTGCGGGTCGCGAAGGCAGGGTTGCCGCCTTCCGAGTCAGCCTTGCGGGTCGCGAAGGCAGGGTTGCCGCCTTCCGAATCCGCCTTGCGGGTTGCGAACGCCGGATTGCCGCCTTCCGAGTCTGCCTTGCGCGTCGCGAAGGCAGGGTTGCCACCTTCTGAGTCGGCGCGATGCATGCCGGGCGGGCAGCCGGTCGAGTCAGGAGCGGCGGCGATCGCCGACGTCGCGATCGTCGAGCCGAGCAGCAGTGCGGCGAAAGTGGCCTTTGTCAGTAGATGCATGATCCAGGACTCCGTTGGTTGGTCGGCTATGAACGAGACGTTAGACTTTCTTCCAGGTCGCCGGCAACCACCTCCAGTTGTCGCTGCCGTCCTCCCAGGGACTCTCCTGCGCACGAAGCGTTTCAGGCCCGCCAACGAGATTACCAAAAGCTCATCCCGCCGCGGCCCGGCGCCGCTTCCGCGCAGGCACCGCCTGCACCGGCGCTGCCTCGTCCGGATTGGACAGCGCCGTCAACAACGAGTCGCGCAGTGCCGCAAGCTTGCGCTCGTTCTCTACCTTCAGACCGAACACGTCCTTCACATAGAAAACGTCCACTGCGCGTACGCCGTAAGTGGTGACGTGGGCTGAGGCGATTTGTAGCCCCTGATCGCTGATCGCCGCCGTTACATCGTGCAACAGGCCTGGCCGATCGCGACCGTTCACCTCCAACACGGTGTGGGTATTCGAGGCGTGGTTGTCAATCACCACGCGCGGCGGCACATGAATCGCCCGCATCCGCCGGCCCAGTAACATCTTCGATATCTTGCGGATTTCCGCTGCCAGGCGAATGCGGCCGGAAAGCGCCTGCTCGATCAGGACCGCCAGCCTGGCGAGCCGGTGCGGCGCATCGAACGTTCCGCCGGCGGCGTCCTGGATCCAGAACGTGTCGAGCGCCATGCCATTTGTCAGGGTATGAATGCGGGCATCGACAATCGACGCCCCGGCAACCGCGAGGGCGCCGGAGATCCTGCTGAACAGGCCGGCATGGTCGGCGCAGTAAACGGTGACCTCGGTCACCGCACGTGCCGGCAGGGGCTGCGTGTCAACCGTCAGCGGTGCCTTGCGCGCCTCGGCGTCGCGCACCAGCCTTGCGTGGCGCGCATGCGTCTCCGGATCGAACGACAGCCAATAGCCGGGGTAACCGAGAGCGGTGAAGTGCTCGATCTCCGGCTTCGACCAATCGGACAACAGCGCGGCGGCGGCATGGCGCGCGCGCTCCACGCGGACGTCCCGCTCCGTGGTGGACAGCCCCCCGGCAAGCACCTCGGCAACCCGCGCGTAGAGCTCGCGCAACAGCGTGGCCTTCCAGCCGTTCCACACCTTGGGCGACACGGCGCGCATGTCGGCCACCGTCAGCACCAGCAGCAGGCGCAGCCGCTCGGGCGACTGGATCGTGTCGGCCACGTCGAGGATGGTCTTCGGGTCGTCGATATCGCGCTTGAATGCAACGGCCGACAGCAGCAGGTGGTGGAGCACCAGCCACGACACAGTCTCGGTCTCTTCCGCCGACAGACCGAGTTCCGGTCCCACCTTCAGCGCGATCTCGGCACCGAGCTCCGAGTGGTCGCCGCCGCGGCCCTTGGCAATGTCATGCAGCAGCATCGCGAGATACAGCGCGCGCCGCGACTGCAGGTGATCGACCAGGCTGGTGGCGACCGGCGCGACCTCCGCGAGTTCCCCGCGTTCCAGGGTGTTCAGCACGCGTATCGCTTCGATCGTGTGCTCATCGACGGTGAACACGTGGTAGGTGTCGAACTGCATCTGCCCGACGATGCGCGCCCAGTCCGGAATGAAACGACCGAGAAAGCCGGTTTCGTTCATGATCGACAGCCAACGCGCGCCGTCGGGATGCGGGCTCGCGTGATGGCGCTCCGGCTCCTTGCCGCACATCAGGTCCATGTACAGCGCCGCCGCCTTGGGATCGCCGCGCAACTCGACGGCGCGGCGCTCGTTCTGGATCAGTGATCGGATCGCCAGTGGATGCAATTCCAGATTACGGTCGCGCGCCACTTGCAGGATGCGCAGCATCTGCAACGGCTCCTGGTCGAAGTCGCGCCCCGGCATCGGCAGCAATTGCCCGTCAGCCAGCACAAAGCCGCATTTCAGCAGCGGCTGATCGGTTTCCGGCGCAATCGCTGGCGGGCCCAGTGCCTCACGGAGAATGCCCGGTTCGAGGATGCGGGTCAGGCGGGCGACCTCGCGCGCCGTGAGGAAATAGTGTCGCATGAAACGTTCGACGCCGTCCTGGCGTCCGTGGCGCGTGTAGCCCATGCGCGCGCCGACCACCGGCTGGAGATCGAACGTCAGCCGCTCCTCGGCACGGCCCGCGACGTAGTGCAGATGGAAGCGTACGGTCCACAGGAACTCCCAGGCCCGACGGCCGTGCTTGGCCTCCGCCTGGGTCAGCACGTCCCCGACGTCGGCGAGCTCGCCCATGGTCTGGGTGTCGTACACGTAGCGCGCGATCCAGTACAGCGTCTGTAGATCGCGCAGGCCGCCGCGGCCCTCCTTGATGTTCGGCTCGACGACGAACGGGCTTTCGCCATAGCGGCGATGGCGCACATCGCGCTCGGCCTGCTTGGCAGCGATGTATTCGGCGACGCCAGCGTCCTTGCACGCGGCGCGGAAGCTTGTGTGGAAGTCGGCGAACAGCGTCGCATTGCCGGCTATGTGGCGGGAGTCGAGCAGTGCAGTGCGGATCGTGGTATCCCTGGCGCCTTCGACCAGGCAGTCCTCGATCGAGCGCGTGGCGTGGCCGACCTTAACCCCGAGGTCCCACAGGAAGTACAGCATGTACTCCACCACCCGCAGCGCCTGTGGCGACGGTTCGGCGGTGGTCAGGAACAACAGGTCGATGTCGCTGAAAGGCGCGAGCACGCCGCGCCCGTAGCCGCCGGTGCCGGCCACCGACAGTTGCTCGGGCTCGCCGATACCGGTGTCCGATATGGCGTGCTCGTAGAGCGCTGAGATCAGCCCATCGGTCAGCTTGCCGAGCAGGCGTGCCGCCTGGAGGCCGGTGATCTGATCCTGCTCGAAGGCGTGCTGCACATGTTGTTGGATGCGTGCGAGGTGGCGACGAAACGCACCGAGCGCCGCGTCGCGCGACACGGGGGCGCCATCCTCGGCCAAGGCGGCGAGCGCGACCGAGAGGGCGGAAATGGACGCTTCGGGCGGCTTCGGCAGGGCGACAGGGGTCAGCATCCCGGCAATCGTACTAGTTCGCCGCCGCGTCGGGAACTGCCAGCATCGCTTTCAGGCGATACAATGCGTCGAGTGCGTCACGCGGGGTCATCCGGTCCGGCTCCAATGCGAGGATCGCATCGGTCAGCGGATCGGTCTTCCGTGGAGATGGGGCCTCTTGCTGCTCCGCAACAGGTGCGGCCGCGAACAGCGGCAGCGCTGTGAGCGGCGCGCCCGCGGCACCCAGCGGGCCGCCATGCCTCTCCAGCGCGGCCAGCAGGGACGCGGCACGGCGCACCACGGGGGCGGGGACCCCGGCCAGTTCCGCGACGTGCACGCCCCAGGAGCGGCCGGCAGCCCCCGCGGCGACCTCGTGCAGGAACACCACCGCCTTCTTCCATTCCTTCACCCGCATGGTATGCGGCTTCAGCCGCGGCAGCCGGTCCGCGAGTTCGGCAAGCTCGTGGAAGTGTGTGGCGAAAATGGTGCGGCAGCGAATCGCCGAATGCAGCGCCTCCAGCACCGCCCAGGCGATGGCCAGGCCGTCGAGCGTTGCGGTACCCCGGCCGATCTCGTCCACCACGACCAGCGAGCGCGGGCCCGCCTGGTGCAGGATGGCGGCGGTTTCGGTCATTTCCACCATGAAGGTCGAGCGCCCGCGCGCCAGGTCGTCGGCGGCGCCGACGCGCGAGAACAGCCGATCCACCACGCCGATGGTGGCGCTTTCCGCCGGCACCGGCAGGCCGGCCTGGGCGAGCACGGCGATCAGCGCGTTTTGGCGCAGGTAGGTGGACTTGCCGGCCATGTTGGGACCGGTGAGCAGCAGCACCCGCTGGTCGGGCGACAGGTCGCAGTCGTTCGGCACGAACTGCGCGTGCCCGGCCAGGGCGGCCTCCACCACCGGATGGCGGCCTGACTTCACCAGGAATGCATCCTCGTCCGTGACCTTGGGACGGCACCACGTGCCGGATTCGGCGAGCTTCGCCGCCGACTGGACGGCATCGAGCGCAGCAAGCGCATCGGCGCAGCAAGCGAGAGCGTCGGCGTGGCCAAGCGCCGTCCGGACCAGGTGCGCGAACACGGCGCGTTCGCGGGCCGCGGCGCGGTCGCCGGCCTCGGAAATGCGGCGATCGAGATCGGAAAGCTCCGGCGTGGTGAAGCGCGCGCCATTGGCCATTCCCTGACGCAGGGTGAGTTCGGGGAAGCCGCGCAACTCCTCGACCGCTGCGGCGGGCGCCTCGATGACGTAGCCGAGTTGGGCGTGGTGGCGGATCTTCAAACTGGCGACGCCGTAGCGCTGCGCGTAGTCGAGCTGGAGGGTGGCCAGCACGCGGCGGCTGTCATCGCGCAGCGCCCGCTCGGCGTCGAGTTCCGCGTCGAAGCCGGGCTTGATGGCGTTGCCGTCGTCCAGACGGTGGGGCGCCGGGTCGGCGAGAGCGGCGGTCAGCGATTGTTCCAGCAGGGGATCGAGGTGCAGTGCACTGGCTGCGGTTTGCAGCGGCGCGGGGGGCGGGGGCGTAGTCCCCTCCCCCCAACCCCCTTCCGCAAGGGGAGGGGGGGCTATGTTTCCGGCTGTGTTTTCGGCCGTGTTTCGCAGCGCCGCTTCCGCGGCCTGCGCCGCACGCAGGCCATCCCGCAGCGCGGCAAGGTCCCGGGGTCCGCCGCGTCCCACCGACAGCCGCCCCTGAGCGCGCGCGATATCCGGAGCGGACCGCAACGCGGTCCTCCGCCGGCTGGCGGCGTCGGGCTCCGTGCCGATCCACGCCCCGGCATCCTGCCGCGCCGCGATCGCCGCGGGGGCGGTGAGCGGCGCGGCCAGCCAGGTCGCCAGCAAACGTGCCCCAGCGGGCGTCAGCGTCCGCTGCACGGTGGCGAACAGCGTGTGCAGCGAACCGCCGTCGCGCGCCCGATGGATCTCCAGACTGGCGCGGGTCGCCGCGTCCATCGCCAGCAGCCCGGTCTGGCCCTGCGGCGACGGGCGGGCGAGGTGCGGCATCGTTCCGGCCTGCGTGGCGCGCACATAGTCCACCGCCATCAGCGCTGCGATCGCCTCGCCATCGGTGAAGCTGCCGAAAGCGTCCACGCTGGCGACGCCGAACGTCTCGGCCAACCGCCGGCGCGCCACCAGCGGCGGCGAAGGGGCAACCTCGGGCGCGCGCTTGCCGTCCCACTCCCCGAGCGGCAAGCCCGCCGGCGCCAGGATCTCCGCCGGCTCCAGCCGCCCGAGCAGGCTGGGCAGGTCCGCCGGGGTCAGCGCCGCGGTCTCGAAGAGACCGGTGGACACGTCGAGCCAGGCGGCGCCGATTCCGTCGTGGCCGGGCTTGGCGCGGCCATCCTGCGCCAGTCCGAGCAGCAGATTGGCGCGGCCGGCTTCGAGCAGCGCTTCCTCGGTGACGGTGCCGGGTGTTACCAGACGCACGACGCCGCGGCGAAGCGGTGCCTTGCCCGTCCTTGTCTTGGGATCCTCCATCTGTTCGGCCACCGCCACGCGGAAGCCGCGGCGGATCAGGCGGGCGAGGTACGCCTCCGCCGCGTGCTGCGGCACGCCGCACATCGGGATCGGCCTGCCGTCGTGCTCGCCGCGCTGGGTCAGCGCAATGTCGAGCGCCGCGGCCGCCGCCTCGGCGTCCGCGAAGAACAGCTCGTAGAAGTCGCCCATGCGGAAGAACACCAGCGCGTCGGGGTGCGCCTCCTTCGCGGCGAACCATTGCGCCATTGCGGGCGTGGCGCCGGCGGCATTCGGCGTGCGGGACGAGGCGGCCATCGGGCTGGTTTACCGCGCGGCGCCACGGTTGCGGAAGCCGATGGCTGGCCGTTGGCGGTGCAGCGGCGTAAATAGCGCGCACGCGACGCAGTGTCCCGCAACAGCATGGAGATCAGTATGCGAACCGCACTCCGAACGGCTTCCTTCCTCTCCACCATGGTGTTCGGCTGCCTTCTGGCGACGGCGGAGGCGAAGACGCTGGTCTATTGCTCCGAAGGCTCGCCCGAGAACTTCAATCCTATGCTGAACACCACGGGCACGACCTTCGATGCCAACGAGCCGATCTACAATCGCCTGGTCGAGTTCAGGCCGGGCTCCACCGAAGTCTCGCCGGCGCTCGCCGACCGCTGGGAGATCGCCGAGGACGGCAAGAGTTTCACCTTTCATCTGCGGCGCGGCGTCAAGTGGCAGTCCAACAAGAACTTCAAGCCAAGTCGCGACTTCAACATCGACGATGTGATGTTCTCGTTCGAGCGACAGTGGAAGGACGCCAACCCGTACCACAAGGTGTCCGGCGGCGGCTACGATTACTTCAACGACATGAGCTTCAACAAGCTGCTGGCGTCGATCGACATGATCGATGCGGATACGGTGCGCTTCACGCTGAACGCGCCACAGGCGCCGTTCCTGTCCGACCTCGCGATGGACTTCGCCTCGATCCAGTCGAAGGAATACGCCGATGCCCTGCTGAAGCAGGGCAAGCCCGAGTTGATCGACCAGGAACCGATCGGCACCGGTCCGTTCGAGCTGGTCCAGTACCAGCGCGACTCCACGATCCGCTATCGCGCCTTCGCCGGCCATTGGGGACCGAAGGCGAAGCTCGACGCGCTGGTGTTCTCGATCAACAAGGACCCCGCAGTGCGGCTGGCGAAGCTGCGGGCCAATGAATGCCAGGTGATGTCGTTCCCCAATCTGGCCGACCTGCCGGCGATCAAGGCCGATTCTGCACTGCAACTGATGCAGCAGCCGGGGCTGAACATTGGCTATCTCGCATTCAACAACCAGAAGCCGCCATTCACCGACAAGCGCGTGCGGATCGCGATCAACATGGCGATCGATAAGCAGGCGATCCTGCAAGCGGTGTATCAGGGTGCCGGACAGCCGGCCAAGAACCTGATCCCACCGACCATGTGGTCGTACAACGACCAGATCCAGGATTTCCCCCTCGACCGCGAGCAGGCGAAGAAGCTGCTGGCGGAAGCCGGCTTCCCCAACGGTTTCGAGACCGACATCTGGGCCATGCCGGTGCAGCGGCCCTACAACCCAGACGCACGCCGGATCGCCGAGCTGATGCAGGCCGATCTCGCCAAGGTCGGCATCAAGGCCAAGGTGGTCAGCTTCGAGTGGGGCGAGTACCGCAAGCGCGTGCAGCAGGGCGAACACCAGATGGCGGAGCTTGGCTGGACCGGCGACAACGGCGACCCCGACAATTTCTTCGTGCCGCTGGCGGGATGCGCCGCGTCGCGGCCGGGTGGCGGCAGCGCGTCGAAGTGGTGCAACCAGGAGTTCGATGCGCTGATCAACAAGGCCGCTACGCTGCCCAATCAGGCCGAGCGCACGAAGCTGTACGAGCAGGCTCAGGTGATCATGCACCAGGAGGCGCCGTTCTACCTGATCGCTCACTCCGTGGTGTTCATGCCGATGCGCAAGGAGGTCGTCGGCTACAAGATGAGCCCGTTCGGCCGCCATCAGTTCGACGCGGTCGATCTGCAATAGACGCAGGTGCTGCGCTTCCTCATCAGGCGGATCAGCGTGATCGTGCCGACCTTCGTGGCGGTCACGTTCCTCAGTTTCATGCTGATCCACCTGGTGCCGGGCGATCCGATCGAGACGCGGTCCGGCGAGCGCGGCATCGCGCCCGAGCGACTGGCTGAACTGCGTCACCACTTCGGCTTCGATCAGCCGCTGTGGCGGCAGTTCCTGCGCTATGAGCAACAGGTGGCGACCGGCGATCTCGGCACGTCGATCGTCACGCAGGACTCGGTATGGCAGGAATTCCTCCAGCTCTTCCCGGCAACGGTGGAGCTGTCGGTCTGCGCCATACTGTTCGCGGTGCTGATCGGTATCCCGCTCGGTGTGATCGCGGCGGTGCGCCGCGGCACCGCATTCGATTACGGGTTGATGGGTATCTCGGTCACCGGCGCGTCGATGCCGATCTTCTGGTGGGGGCTGATGGCGATCCTGATGTTCTCCGTCACCCTCGGCTGGACGCCGGTCTCCGGCCGGATCAGCGATGCGATGTTCGTCGAGCCGGTCACCGGCTTCATGCTGATCGACTGCTGGTACTCGGACGATGTGGGAGCGTGTCGATCGGCGGCGAGCCATCTTGTGCTGCCGATGGTCGTACTCGGCACCGTGCCGCTCGCCGTGGTGGCGCGCATGACGCGTTCGGCCATGCTCGAGGTGCTGAACGAGGACTACATCCGAACCGCGCGCGCCAAGGGCCTCAGCGCGCCGCGCGTGGTGGTGATCCACGCGCTGCGCAATGCGCTGATCCCGGTGGTCACGGTGATCGGCCTGCAGGTCGGTGCGCTGCTGTCGGGCGCCATTCTGACCGAGACGATCTTCGCCTGGCCAGGCGTGGGACATTGGCTGGTCGAATCGGTGCAGCGGCGCGACTACCCCGTGGTACAGGGCGGCGTGCTGCTGATCGCCACCCTGGTGATGCTGGTCAATCTGGGGGTCGATCTCACCTACGGGTTCCTCAATCCCAGGATACGCCGCTGATGTCCGACGCCGCAGTTTTGGCGCAGGGCGCGCCGCCCATGCCGGGAAGCCTGCGACTGTTCTGGCGATCGTTCGCGGAAAACCGCGGTGCGGTGCTGGGACTTTCCGTAATGGCGATCCTGCTGCTGCTCGCGGTGTTCGCCGATGTCGTCGCGCCGCATTCGCCGATCGAGCAGTATCGTGACCATTTCCTTACGCCGCCGATGTGGAAGGAGGGCGGCACGACCGTGTTTCCGCTGGGCACCGACGACGTGGGACGCGACGTGCTGGCAC
>JANWJK010000250.1 GCA_025452005.1 Acetobacteraceae bacterium
ATCTCGCCCAGCTTCACCAGATTGGTGATGCCGTTCAGGATCGGCATGCCGGCCGCCTCGTGGATCTCGGTATGCGCGAGCAGCGCCATCACCACGCCGCCCGCCGCGATCACCACCTCGGCTCCCGCCTCGGCGTTGGCCCGCGCCGCGCGCTCGAATTGCGCGACGATCCGCTCACGCGCGTCGGCGTCATCGAACGCGACGCCGAGATCGGTCAGCCGCTCCACCTGCATGCGGTTCACTGCCGCCAACCTCTCACTCAGGCCGTAACGCCGCACGTTCTCCACGATGCGCGGCGTGAACTTCGCGTTGATCGTCACCAGCGAAAAGCTCGCCCCCATCATGCACGCGACATGCAAAGCCGATTCGCACAATCCCAGCACCGGAATGTCAGCGATCTCGCGCGCCTCCTGAAGGCCGGGATCGGCGATGTTGCCGATCAGGAACGCATCGAACCCCTCGCTGACCGCGCGGTGGACATTCTTCAGCACCTCGCCAGTCTCGAGATACTCCAGATAGCGGAACTGATCGCCGGTGCCGCCGATCTCGGTGATACCGGCCACATGGATCTCGGTATCCGGATCGCGCACCTTGTCCAGGATGCCGCGCAGCACGCGCGGATAGCCGCCCCATTCGGTCTGGCGGGACATGCTCTGGTACCAGAGCTTCATGCGAGGCCTCCCGCGCGTCAGGTCGGATGCCAGTTGAGCCGACTGGCCAGCCAGCGCCGCAGCTCGGCAAGGGCGGGCGCGCCCACGGCGATGACAGCGGTGGCGGCGGTTGCCGAAGGGCCTGCGAGCGGCCGCACATTGGCGGTGGCGGCGGCGGTCTGGACACCCTGCACGGCCATCGCATCCGCGCCTGCGCGCCGCCACAACGATACCATCGCGGCCGGTGTGAGCTGCGGCAGGACCAGGCCGAATTCCAGTTGCACGGCCGCGGCGGCGGCGCTCCATGCCTCGAACAGCGCACCGCGCGGCTTGTTGCCGGTGCGTGCCGCGAACAGTTCGGCGAAGTGCGGCACCTCGGGGAAGTTCGGGTCGCGCACGGCCTCGCCGCCGGCATCGATCGCGCCCAGCGCGAACAGCGGCTGCGCCCCTGCCGCGGCCAACGCCGTGACCTGCTCGGGCACGTGGTGTCCACGCAGCAGCACCGCGTCCACCGCCCCTTGCGCGAACGCACTTTGCGCCGCGGCTGGTTCGGCCAGGCCGAATACCGGTTCCATGGGTGCGCCCAGAAGTTGCACGCCGAGCATCGCAGGCAGGTCGAAGCTCGCAGGTCCGGCGGCCGCGACGCGGGCACGGCCGCCAGGGCCCAGCACGCTGGGCCGACCGACCACGATGCCGGCGCCGGTCGCGGCCAGCACCGGCACCCAGTGGCCGACGTCGAACTGCGCTCTGGGATCGCCGACCATCCAGGCAATTGCCGCCTGTCCGGGTGCCAGCAGCACCGTCATGCCATCGGGTGCGCCCCGCGCCTCGAATTGGTTCGCGCCGGTGACACCGTCGGCACTGCCGATCTCCACGCGCCGGATCGACGTGTCGGGCGGCAGTGACTGTTCGAGCGCCGGCAGCAACGCATCGGCCCAGCGATTGAGAGCCCCGTCACTCGGCCCGGCGACAAGCAGCCTGGGCCTTTCAGAGAACGGTGTGGTGGCCGGCGCTGGTGGTGACGCAGCAAATAGCGCGCCCGCCCGCATCGCTGCGGGCAGGGCGGTTAGCATTGCAAGAAGGCGACGCCGGCCGGTTCTCGGCAGGTCGGTCATCGTGATCCCCAACCCATGGAGACCATGCTACCCCGAACCCGCCTGGAGGCAAAATGCCGCCGGCCGGCACCTCACTCATCGTACGAAACAAGCGCCTCGCATGGCACGTCGAGCCGCGTGCGGCCCTTGAGGAAGGTGAGTTCGATCAGCGCCGCCGCCGCCGGTACCACGGCACCCACCTGGCGCAGCAATGCGATGCCCGCTGCCATGGTACCACCGGTGGCGAGCAGGTCATCCACCACCACCACCCGCTGGCCAGCCTCCACCGCATCCGCCTGCACCTCGACCCGGTCGGTGCCGTATTCCAGCGAGTAGTTCAGCCCGACCGTGACGCCCGGCAGCTTGTTGCGCTTGCGCAGCATGATGAAGCCGCAGCCAAGCTTCAGCGCCAGCGGCGCGGCGATCAGGAACCCGCGGCTCTCTATGCCGGCAAGCAGGTCAGGCTGGTAGGCGCGCACCGCCTTCGCCATGCGCCCCATCGCGACCTGCCAGGCGTCCGCATCCCGCAGCAGGGTGGAAATGTCGTAGAACAGGATGCCGGGCTTGGGGAAATCCGGAATGCCCCGGATGTGCTCCTTCAGGTCCATGCGCCTGGCGCCTTCCGCGATGTTGCCGTCCATGGATGTAGAACGGCGATCAGACAGCCGCAACGCAGCCGGTTGCCGAACTGCGGGACGGACGGGCACACTGCCCTCGATCGAGCGGAGGACGCCATGAGCGAGACGGAACTGCGCAACGCCGACATCGACACGGCGCTCACCGAGGCAAAGGAAGCCTACGTCGCGCGCAATCCGAAGAGCTTTGCCCGGTTCGTTGAAGCAACCGCCGTGATGCCGGGCGGCAATACGCGGACCGTCCTGCACTATGCACCGTTCCCCCTTGGCATCGCTCGCGGCGAGGGCTGCCGGCTGCGCGACCTGGATGGCGCGGAATACATCGACTTTCTCGGCGAGTACACCGCCGGGATCTACGGCCACTCGCACCCGAAGATCCGCGCCGCCCTGGACCGCGCGCTGGATGCCGGGATCAATTTCGGCGGCACCAACCTGACCGAGGCGAGGTTCGCCCGCGCCGTGTGCGATCGTTTCGGACTGGAGCGCGTGCGGTTCACCAACTCCGGGACGGAAGCGAATCTGCTGGCGATCTCGGTCGGCTGCATCTTTACCAGGCGGCCGAAGGTGATGGTGTTCAACGGCGGCTACCACGGCGCGGTGTTCGGCTTCGCCGGTGGCGGCTCGCCGATCAATGCGCCGTTCGACTACGTGCTGGCGCCATACAACGATTTCGCCGCCACGCATGCACTGATCGAGCAGCATGCGTCGGACCTGGCATTGGTGATCCTGGAGCCGATGATGGGCGGCGGCGGCTGCATCGCGGCTGCACCCGAATTCCTGACCATGCTGCGTGAGGCAACCACCAAGGTCGGCGCCCTGCTGATCCTGGACGAGGTGATGACGTCGCGTCTCGCGCCGGGCGGTCTCCAGCAGGTGCGCGGGATCAAGCCGGACCTGACGACGTTCGGGAAGTATATCGGCGGAGGCATGTCGTTCGGTGCGTTCGGCGGACGCGCCGACATCATGGACCTGTTCGATCCTCGCCGGCCGGATGCACTGCCGCATGCCGGCACCTTCAACAACAACGTGCTGACCATGTCGGCCGGGTTGGCCGGGCTGACCGAGGTCTACACGCCCGACGCGGCGCGAGTGCTGAATGCGCGCGGCGATGCGCTGCGCGAACGGCTGAATGCGCTGTGCCGGTCGCACGACGCGCCGATGCAGTTCACCGGCATCGGCTCGATGTTCGCGGTGCATTTCACCCGTGACCCGGTGCGTTCGCCGGCGGACGCGGCGAAGGGCGACGCAAAGCTGAAGGAGCTGTTCTTCTTCGACATGCTCGCGCAGGGCATCTGGTTGGCACGTCGCGGCATGTTCACGCTGTGTCTGCCGATCGGCGATGCGGAGTGCGACCGACTGGCGGCGGCGGTGGAGGAGTTCCTGTCGAGCCGGCGGTCGCTGTTGGCGGCGGCCGGCTGACACGCTGCTTCATCGAAGCGTCACGGCGATGTAATAGCTTGGCAACCTGGCTTCAGTACGCCGCACAACGACCAGATCGGGAGGACAACCGCATGAAGCGCCGCAGTCTGCTCGCCGGCACCGCAGCAGCTCTCGTCGTTGCTCCCGCGGTCGGCCGCGCAGCCGAGAAGACGAAGATCGTCTGGTGGCACGCGATGACCGCGGCACTTGGCGACGAGGTGAATCGCATCGTCGATGCGTTCAACCAAGGCCAGGACGCCGTGGAGCTGACCGCGATCTACAAGGGGCAGTACCCGGACGTACTGACCGCCAACATCGCCGCGTTCCGCGCCGGCCAGGCGCCGCATCTGGTGCAGATCTTCGAGGTCGGGACCGGCTCGATGCTGGCGGCCGGCAAGGCGACGAAGCAGGTGTGGGAGCTGGTCAAGGAGACCGGCGCCGAGATCGATCCGAAGGCCTACATCCCGGCGGTGCGCGGCTATTACAGTCTGAGCGACGGGCGCATGGCGTCGATGCCGTTCAACTCCTCGACCGCGGTGATGTGGTATAGCAAGGACGCGTTCCGCAAGGCCGGCCTCGATCCGGACAAGCCGCCGCAGACGTGGCCCGAGGTCGTCGCCGCGGCCAAGGCGATCAAGGACAAGAACGCCGCACCGGTGCCGATGACCACGTCCTGGCCGACCTGGATCCAGCTCGAGCAGTACAGCGCGCTGCACAATCTGCCGTTCGCCAGCAAGGACGATGGCTTTGAGGGGCTGGACGCGCAGCTTGAGATCAACAGCCGCGCGCACGTCAAGCATATCGAGCGTCTGCTCGATATGGCGAAGGAGGGAACGTTCAAGTACGCCGGCCGTGACAACGCACCGGACCAGTTGCTGGTGTCAGGCGATGCCGGCATCCACTTCAACTCGTCGGCCGCGCGCGGCAACATGGTAAAGAGCGCCAAGTACGACTGGGGAATGGCGTATCTTCCCTACGATCCGGAGATCATCAAGACGCCGCTGAATTCGATCATCGGCGGCGCCAGCGTGTGGGCGATGACCGCGCCGGGACGCACGCCGGCGGAATACAAGGCGGCGGCAACCTTCCTGCAGTTCCTCGGCAAGCCCGAGATCGACGCGCAGTGGTCGCAGGGCACCGGCTATGTGCCGGTGACGTTCGCCGGCTTCGAGCTGTCGCAGAAGCAGGGCTACTACGACAAGAACCCCGGCGCCGATATCGCGGTGAAGCAGCTCGCGCGCGGCGACGTGACGGCGAATTCCAAGGGGCTGCGACTCGGGCGCCTGCCGGAGATCCGCAACATCATCCAGGAGGAGCTGGAGAAGGCGCTGCAAGGCAACCAGAACGCGCAGCAGGCGATGGACAGTGCAGTGACCCGTGGCAACAAGGTGCTGCGCGACTTCGAGAAGTCGGCGAAGGCGTAACCACGCCGCATGGAGCGGCGCACGATCTTCGAGGGCTGGGTCCTGCCGGCGGCCCTGGTGCTGCCGCAGCTTCTGCTGACCGCATTCTTCTTCCTCTGGCCTGCCGGCGAGGCGATCTGGTCGAGCCTGATCCGGCAGGATCCGTTTGGACTCGGCTCCACCTTCGTCGGTCTGGAGAATTTCACCGATCTGTTCGCCGATCCGCTGTACGTCGATTCCATCGTCCGCACCGTGGTCTTCTGTGCGGCGGTCAGTGCGCTGTCGATGGGCACGGCGCTGTTGCTCGCAGTGTTCGCCGACCACCATATTGCCGGTCGGGCGATCTATCGGACGCTGCTGATCTGGCCGTACGCCGTCGCACCGGCGATCTCAGCGGTGCTGTGGCTATTCATCCTGAACCCGCAGGTCGGCCTGCTCGGCCGCTGGCTGAACGCGCACGGACTGCCGTGGGACTACACAATCAACGGCGGTCAGGCGATGCTGATGGTGATCGTGGCGAGCGCCTGGAAACAGGTGAGCTACAACTTCATCTTCTTCCTTGCCGGGTTGCAGTCGATCCCGCGCGCCGTCGCCGAGGCGGCGCGCATGGACGGCGCGAAGGGCTGGCACCGGTTCCGTACCATCACCTTCCCGCTGCTGGCGCCCACCACGTTCTTCCTGCTGGTGGTGAACCTGGTGTACGCCGCATTCGACACATTCGGCACGATCTACGCGCTGACTCGCGGCGGCCCGGGCAAGGACACCGAAACCCTGGTGATCAAGGTATATCGCGACGGCGTGGTCAATCTGGATCTCGGGTCGTCGTCGGCGCAGTCGGTGGTGCTGATGGCGGGCGTGATCGCGCTGACCGCGATCCAGTTCCGCTTCATCGGCCGGCGGACCAACGCATGAGCACGAGCAGCACTCCCTCCCTGACCCTTCCCCGCGTTGCGGCGGAGGGGATTCGGGCCAGACCCGACTGGCTGGCACACATCGTTCTGGCGCTCGGCGTGCTGTTGTTCGCGTTGCCGGTCTGGCTGGTGGTCGCCGGCTCGACGCAGGAGTCCGGCGCGATCACCCGCGGCGAATTGTCGCTGATGCCGACGCTGGATCTGTCCGCCTACCCGCGTGTCCTGACGCACGGCACCATGGGCACCGAGCCGGTGTGGCACATGCTGTTGGTCTCCGGTGGCATGGCGCTGGCGATCGCCGGCGGCAAGATCGTCATTTCCGTCCTGTCCGCCTACGCCGTGGTGTTCTTCCGCTTCCCGTTCCGCCGCACCGCGTTCTGGCTGATCTTCATCACGCTGATGCTGCCGGTCGAGGTGCGCATCATCCCGACCTATGCTGTGATGTCGGACTTCGGCCTGATCAACAGCTTCACTGGGCTTAGCGTGCCGTTGATCGCGTCGGCCACCGCCACGCTGCTGTTCCGTCAGGTGTTCGTCGCCATCCCTGACGAACTGGTCGAGGCTGCCCGGATGGACGGCGCCGGCCCGCTGCGCTTCCTGCGCGACATCCTGATCCCGGTGTCCGCGGCGAATATCGCGGCGCTGTTCGTCATCCTGTTCGTCTATGGCTGGAACCAGTACCTCTGGCCGCTGCTGGTCGCCACTGATCCCGGCCTCGACACGATCGTGATCGGCATCGTCAAGATGATCGGCGTCGAGACGCAGACCGACTGGAGTGCGGTGATGGCGACCGCCGTGCTGGCGCTGCTGCCGCCGGTCGTCGTGGTGGTCCTGATGCAGCGCTGGTTCGTCGCGGGACTGACCGAAGGGGAGAAGTGACCCGAGGGAAGCCCATGGGCGGCTGTTCCCTCTTGCCTCCGGCGTCCGATCGCGCTTGAACCCGCGGCCCTTCCACGGAGCCGTTCCATGGTCCAGGCGGTCGGCATCGATTTCGGCACGACCAACAGCGTCGTCGCACTGCTCCACGACGACGGCAGCGTCGCCACCCAGCGTCACGCCGACAGCGACGTGTTCCGCTCCGTCCTCTGCTTCTGGACCGAGGATACCGCCGCCCGCCGCGTCCTCCGCCATGAAGCAGGCCCGGTGGCGATCTCCGCGTACCTCGAGGATCCGCTGGACAGCCGGCTGATCATGTCGATGAAGACCTACCTCGCCCAGCGGAGCTTCACCGAGACGCGCATCTTCGGCCACTCCTTCACCCTCGAACGCCTGATCGGCTGTTTCCTTCGTGCCCTCCTCGGCGGCACGCCGCATGCCGCCCGTGTCATCGTCGGCCGCCCGGTGCGCTTCGCCGGCGAACGCGCGGATGATGACCTCGGCGCCGAACGTCTGCGCGGCGCCTATGCCGAGGTCGGCTTCGCCCACGTGGCGCTGGCGCTGGAGCCGGAGGCCGCCGGCACCCGCTTCGCCCGCACCCTGTCGGAACCGGCCACCGTTCTGATCGGCGACTTCGGCGGCGGCACCAGCGACTTCTCTATCATGCGCTTCGATCCGCGCACCGGCAGCATCCCCCTCGGCCACGCCGGTATCGGCATCGCCGGCGATGTGTTCGACTTCCGCATCATAGATCGCGCCATCGCGCCGCTGCTCGGCAAGGGCGACACCTACCGCGTGATGGGCAAGCCGCTTCCGGTGCCGCCCGAGTACTACTCGGGGTTCTCCCGCTGGCACCTGCTGTCGCTGATGCGCACGCCGCGCACCTTGCGTGCAATCGCCGAGGTGGCCCGCACGGCGCAGCATCCAGAGCGTTTGCGCCACCTGATCGCACTGATCGAGGACGGGCTCGGCTATGCACTGTACCAGGCGGTTTCCACCGCCAAGGCGGACCTGTCGCACGCCGAGACCACCACCCTCCGCTTCCGCCACAAGGACTTCGCCGTGGATCGGCCAATTACGCGTGGCGAATTCGAAGGCTGGATCGCCGGCGACCTCGCCCGTCTTGCCGGCACGGTCGATCAGGTGCTGGAACAGGCCGGCGTTGCGGCAGACCAGGTGGATCGCGTGTTCCTCACCGGCGGCACCGCCTTCGTCCCTGCCGTCCGTCGTCTGTTCGAGGCCCGTTTTGGACTGGAGAAGCTCGCCGGCGGCGGCGAGTTCGTCTCGGTGGCCGAGGGCCTTGCGCTGATCGGCCAGCCCGCCTAGTCAGCCGCCCTCACACCGATCAGGAGCCACCCATGGCGACCGAGCGCACGCTCTCCATCATCAAACCCGACGCCACGCGGCGAAACCTCACGGGGTCGATCAACGCGGTGCTGGAGGCGGCAGGCCTGCGCATTGTGGCACAACGGCGTGTGCGGCTGACGCAGGCACAGGCCGAGGCGTTCTATGCCGTCCACAAGGAGCGGCCGTTCTTCCGCGGCCTTGTCGAGTTCATGATCTCTGGCCCGGTCGTCGTGCAGGTACTGGAGGGCGACAACGCTGTTGCGCGCAACCGCGAGGCGATGGGGGCGACCGATCCGAAGAAAGCCGCCTCCGGTACGATTCGCGCCCAGTTCGCCGAGGACATCGAGGCGAACTCGGTGCACGGGTCGGATAGCGCGGAGAACGCCGCAATCGAGATCGCGTTCTTCTTCGCGCAGGTGGACATCGTCGGGTAGCGCCGTGCCCGCCTCGCATCTCCAGACGCTCCAGGCGATGGCCTACAACAATGCCTGGGCCAATCATCGCCTGCTTTCGACGTGCGTCGCACTGACCCAGGCGGACTTCGAAGCGCCGCGCACCGGCTTCTTCCCCTCGATCCAGGCGACGTTGAACCACATCCTGATCATCGACCGGTTCTACGTCGATGCGTTGGAGGGTGGCGCGCTGGGTTCCGCCGCATGGGCCAATCCCGTGCCCTGTCCGACATTGGCGACGCTGCACCCGGCGCAGGCCCTGGTGGACCGCAGGCTGATCGCATGGTGCGACGCGCTGGACGAGACCGGACCGGATCGGATCATCCGCGTGCACCGCGGCCATCGCGTGCAGACCGAGCGCGCCGACCGGCTGCTGCTGCACCTGTTCCAGCACCAGGTCCATCATCGCGGCCAGGCGCACGCAATGCTCAGCGCCACGCACGTCAAGCCACCGCAGCTCGACGAGTTCTTCTCGATCGCAGAGGCGCCGCTGCGTGAAGCGGAGTTCAGGGAGCTGGGCTGGACGGAAGCAACAGTGTGGCGGGGGAAACTCGACGCACCGCCCGGCACGTCGTAGGCTCTTCCGAACCCTTGGGAGGGAGTCGTAGTGATGCCGAGCAATGGCCCTGAGACCTGTCTGACCGGCGTGAAGGTGCTGGACCTCACTCAATTCGAGGCCGGACCGTCCTGCACCGAGGCGCTTGCCTGGATGGGCGCCGATGTGGTGAAGGTGGAGAACCCGAAGCTGGGCGATCCTGGCCGCACCGCCGGCGGCAAGCCTGGGCAGGATGCGTATTATTTCCTGCAGTACAACGCCAACAAGCGCTCGGTCACCGTCAACCTGAAGGACCCGCGCGGCGTCGAGCTGGTCAAGGAGATGGCGAAGAAGGCCGATATCTTCTGCGAGAACTTCGCCCCCGGCGCGATCGAGCGGCTTGGCCTCGGACCCGACGTGATCCGCGCGCTCAATCCCTCGATCATCTACTGCCAGACCAAGGGCTTCGGTGCCGGCAGCCCGTTCGAGAAGAGCCTGGCGTTCGACATGATCGCGCAGGCGGCCGGCGGGTTGATGAGCATCACCGGCGAGGAAGATGGCCCGCCCTGCAAGCCGGGCGCGACGATCGGCGATACCGGCACCGGCATGCTGATGGCCATCTCCGTGATGGGCGCCTATGTGCGGCGGCTGCGCACCGGCCAGGGTGAGCATCTGCAGCTCGCCATGCAGGACGCGATCCTGCACTACATCCGCAACTCGTTCACCTATATGGAGCGCACCGGCAAGGCCGCGCCGCGCGCCGGGTCGAAGACGGTGGGCGGTGGCAATCCGCCGATCGGTGTGTATCCCTGCAAGGGCGGCGGCCCGAACGACTACGTCTACATCTATTGCAGCCGCGCCAATCCGGAGCACTGGAACCGCCTGCTGAAGGTGATGGGCCGTGAGGACCTGATCGGCGACCCGATGTACGATACGCCCGACGCGCGCACCGAGCATCGCGAAGAGGTGGACGCCATCGTCGCGAACTGGACTCGCCAGCACGACAAGCACGAGGCGATGCGCCTGGTGAGTGCGGCGACTATTCCGTCGGGCGCGGTGATGGACACGATGGAGCTCGCCAACGACCAGAGCTTCGTCAAGCGCGGCATCCGCCAGGTGATGAAGCATCCGAAGGTCGGCGACTACACGATGAGCGGCTGGCCGGTGCGGTTCTCCGGCAGCCCGCCGCCGATCAAGCCGGCGCCGCTGCTCGGTCAGCATAACGCCGAGGTGCTGGCGGATTGGCTGGGAAAGGACAAGGACGAGATCGGTGGGCTGAGCAAGGATGCGGTGATCGGCGGATGAGGTCGGCAGGATTCCCCCCCCCTTGCGGGAGGGGGTCAGGGGGAGGGGGCCCTGCGAACGGCCCGCCGCCCCCTCCCCCCAGCCCCCTCCCGCGAGGGGAGGGGGAGTTTTCAGGGCATGACGCACCAATACTGCATTGTGCAGGACGAAGGCCGGGTCCGTACCGTCACGCTGAACCGGCCCGAGGTGCTGAATGCGCTGCACGCAGCTGCGAACGACGAACTTGCCGCCGTGTGGGACGAGTTCGCCGCGCGCGACGACCTGTGGGTGGGCATCATCACCGGCGCCGGCGAACGCGCCTTCTCCGCCGGCAACGACCTGAAGGTGCAGGCGGCCGGCCGCCGCCGTCCCAACGGGCCGAACGGGTTTGCCGGCATCACGCATCGTTTCAATCTCGACAAGCCGCTGATCGCCGCGGTGAACGGCTGGGCGATGGGCGGCGGTTTTGAAACCGCGCTTGCCTGCGACATCATCATCGCCGCCGAGAACGCGCTGTTCGCGCTGCCCGAGCCGCGCGTTGGACTGATCGCGGGCGGCGGGGGCGTGCACCGGCTGCCGCGCATGATCCCGCGCAAGAAGGCGATGGGCATGATCCTGACCGGCCGCCGCGTCTCGGCGAGCGAAGGCTTCGAACTCGGGTTCGTCACCGAAGTGGTGCCGCAAGGCCAGGCACTCGAGGCGGCCAAGCGCTGGGCGGCGCAGATCCTGGAATGCTCGCCGAAGGCGGTACGCGCCTCGAAGCAGGCGACCTATCGCGGCCTCGACGAGCCATCGCTCGAGCGTGCCATGCGCACCGTATACCCGGCGCAGCAGGAGAACCTGGAAAGCCAGGACTACATCGAGGGTCCGAAGGCGTTCGCGGAAAAGCGCAAGCCGGACTGGCAGAACCGATAGGAGGAAGCGATGCGAATACACAATCTGTATTGCGATGCCAGTGGGGAATCGCACTGGCGCGACGTCGAGGTCGAGTGGGTCGAGGAGCGCAATTCCTCCAAGTTGTCGGCACGCCTGCCGGCCAACGGCATCATCTTCCGCGAGACCTCCGGCGACTATGACCTGTCCTGGCATCCGGCGCCACGGCGGCAGTACATCATCAACCTTGACGGCGGCGTGCAGATCACGGCAAGCGACGGCCAGGCGCGGACCATCGGTGCTGGCGAGGTGGTCCTGGTGGAGGACATCACCGGCAAGGGCCATCTGTCGAAGTCGGTCGGCGGCAAAATGCGGCGCTCGATCTTCGTGCCGGTTGAATAGAGGAGGCTCACAATGAAGCTGGCATTCTTCGACGATTACAAGCTTGGCGTGGTGAAGGGCGACAGCATCGTCGATGTGTCGTCTGCGGTGCGCGACATCCCGAACCACGGCCCGCACGACCTGATCAACGGACTGATCGCCCGGTTCGGCGACTACCGCAAGCGCCTTGAGGACGCCGCGACAAGCGGCAAGGCCGTGCCGCTCTCCGGCGTGAAGCTGCAGGCGCCGTTGCCGAAGCCGGGCAACATCGTCTGCATGGCGGTGAACTACATGGAGAACGGCACGCGCAAAGAGCCGGCGCCGATCAACGCATTCCACAAGGCGCCGACTTCGATTCTCGGTCCCGGCGGGACGATGGTGCTGCCGGATGTGCCGGCGACGATCTTCGAGGGCGAAGCCGAGATGGCGCTGGTGATCGGCAAGCGCGCCAGCCACGTGAAGGCGGCCGATGCCATGGACTACGTGTTCGGCTACACCAACTTCATCGACGGCTCGGCGCGCGGGCTGCCGCCGCAGAGCTTCTTCGCCATGAAGTCGCGCGACACTTTCGCGCCGATCGGCCCGTACGTGGTGACGAAGGACGAGATCGCCGATCCGCACAAGGTGCCGGTGAAGCTGTGGGTGAACGGTGAGGTGAAGCAGGACTTCAACACCGACGACATGGCGCACAAGATCCCGCGCTGCATCGAGTGGGTGACGTCGATCCACACACTGGAGCCTGGCGATATCCTCGCCACCGGCACCAACCATCGCGGCCTGTCCAGCTTCATGGACGGCGACACGGTGGAACTGGAGTGCGGCGGTCTCGGCAAGCTGAGCTTCAAGGTACGCGACGGCCTGAAGCGCACCTGGTCGCGCGAGACGCGGCTGGATCGGCAGGAGAAGGGCTTCGATACGCCGACACCGCAGGTGGGCGGGAAATACGCTCCGGCGAAGTAATACGCTTCTACCCACACTCCCCCTCCCCTTGCGGGAGGGGGTTGGGGGAGGGGTTATCCCTCTGCAGAGCCTACGCCGCCTCCATCATCGTGGTGCCGGGCTGTTGCTGCTCGGGCCAACGATACTGCTGCACCGCACGCACGAACGCCGCCAGCGGCGAGGACCAGCGGCGGCCGGCCACGGTCACCAGCGACACCTCGCGCGCGACTGAAGGCTCCACCACGTGGCGGCTGATCACCCCAGGGATGGTGTTGGAGAATTCCGGCAGGAAGCAGACGCCCATGCCCGCGGCGACCATGGTCAGAATCCAGTCCTCGCGCTCGCTGCGGAACGAGCCGATCAGACGTGAGCCGTTGGCGTGGCATACGTCGCGCAGCGCGTCGAAGTATTCGCAGTTGATCCGTGCCAGATACGGCTGCCCGTCAAGGTCAGCGATGCGCACCACGTTCTTCCGCGCGAACTCATGGCCGGCGGAGCACGCGATCACGAACCGCTCCTGATACAGCGGCTGCGGCTGTAGCGGCGATGCGAATCCATCCGGCTTCGCCAGGAGTGCCA
>JANWJK010000251.1 GCA_025452005.1 Acetobacteraceae bacterium
CCACGACGCCATTCGGCGGAACAACGAAGTGAGCCAGGCTGATGAGAAATTTGGTGATGACTGGCTCCCCATCTCCGAAAGTGCCGCAGAGTTCTTTTCGAACTGGGTTGCTGATGGTGGCGGCGCGTTAGGAGACGAAGGGGCATCATTCTTTAGCGTCGAAAGTTCATATTGGGCAGCGCGGAACGAGAGCCGCATGACATGCTGCTTGTCCATTACAACGATCTCAAGGCCGACCGTGACGGCGAAATACGTCGGATCGCCGATTTTCTTGATATAGATATTCCGGCGACCCTCTGGCCTGAGATCGTTGCCGCCGCAGGCTTTGATGCAATGAAAGCACAAGGGGAAATGCTGCTAGGCCATCAACAGCAAACATTTGTTGGCGGCGCCGCACGATTTCTGCACAAAGGGACCAATGGACGTTGGAAGGACGTGGTTTCCAGCGCGGACCTTGCGCGCTATGACGCCCAGGTAGAAGCGCTCTTCACGCCCGATCTTGCCCATTGGGTGGCGAACGGCTGGGGCAAGCGATAATCAAGTGTGGCATACGCTGTGGCTGTCACCCTTCTGATTGACGCAAAAGTTTAAGACTTTCGGAAGGAATGCGGGGCGCAGCCTGTCGGTCCGGCGCGGCGAGCTTTAGCGCGCGCCGAACGACCAGCATCGACCCAAGCGGTCCGCCGAGCGGGATTGGCCTCTGGCTTTTTGTGAACCGATCGGAACAGCCGGTTTCAGTACAACTCGCCGCGACCGATCCCCTGCCGTCTTCAGACCGAACACAATATACATCCAACAGCTATTGTGGGCCTCGCGCGCCTTGGCTTGGATCGAGTGACCGGGCCGGTCACGATCAAAGAGGGAGATGGATTCAATGGGTAATTTGCTCGGTCGTAGTTACTGTCGTGAGCCTCTCCATTGCCCTTTCCGTCATGACATGCTTTCCGGAGCCGTCGGCAGCACAACAGGAGCGCCCCGCGTTCGTTATCATAGAGCGGACAGCTACGACAGGACCGGAGGCGATTCAGCAAGAATACGCCAAGCTTGCGCGCGAGATTCTTCCGAAATATGGCGCCCGCTATCTGGCTCGCAGCCAGGAGAACACGTCGCTTGAAGGCGACGGAGCCGTGCCGTGTTGTATCGCAATACTCGAATTTCCGAGTATGGACGCTGTGAGACACTGGTATGACTCGCCAGAGAATCATGACGCAGCCGCGGTGCGTCAAAGCGGCGCCAGGTTTCGTATAATAGCGATCCAAGGTATTCCACCTGAGAAATAAGATCGCCCCGTCGTCTTCTGGCATGGCGGCGTTGACGGCCCCGAGATATTTTTCGGTTCCCACGCTCCTTCAACGGATCGTGGTGTCCCGAAGATGCGACCCGAACACATAACCCATCCCGATGCCTCGATTGTGGTCCGAGCGCCCTGCCAGGGGCGCGGTGCACTCTTGCCACCCCCGTTTCGCCCTTGCCCACGGGATGCCTTGCGGCACCTTGGACGGGCGGTTGTTTTTTTGTGGCATCTCCCTGGGTCGCCCCGCCGGAGGTTATCCCTGGCGCGTGCCAGCAGCGGCCGTCCGGCGAGGGGTCCAGTCGCCCCATTCGCAAAGCCAACGCAAGGCGTCGCGGGCCCCCGCAGCGACAACGCGTTCCCGCGCGAACGCAAATCATGTAGCGTAGTGTCCAGGAGTCGGAGCGGGATCGATGCCACTCGGGCGTGAGATAAGGCGCAGGACCAAGGCGGCGGTGGCGCCGCTGATCTTCCTGTCGCTGGTGGGTTATTTCGGATGGAACGCCGTGCAGGGGAACCGCGGCCTGGTGGCCTATGCGCAGCGGCAGGAACTGCTCGCGCAGGCACAGGCGGACCAGGCCAGGGCGCTGGCCGAGCGGGACGCGTGGGAGCGGCGCGTCGCCGGCCTCAGGGCGCGCCATATCAACGCCGATACGCTGGACGAACGGGCGCGCGCGATGCTCAACCTTGCCGATCCGTCGGACGTCGTCGTGCCCTACGCGACGCCCGACCGGCTGTACTGATCGCTGCGTGAGACCGACCATTGATCTCTGGCCACGGGCGGCCAAAGCGCCGATATTGCCGCTATGACCGCCCCGCCGTCGAACCAGGGAAGACGTAGAGGCATGAAGAACCAGGATTGGGAAATCCCCCCGAAGCTGCAGCCCGACCCGGACGACTATTCGTTCGACCTCGAGCGCTCGCTGCGGGCGATCGTCAACCTGAAGACCTATGTGCCGCAGGACGCGTTCACCGCCGATACCCTCGGCACCGAGCGGGCGGGCAGCGGCGTGGTGATCCGCGAGAGCGGCCTGGTGGCGACGATCGGCTATCTGATCACCGAGGCCGAGACCATCTGGATCACCTCCTCGGACGGCCGGGCGATCCCCGGCCACGCGCTCGCCTACGACCAGGAGAGCGGCTTCGGACTGGTGCAGGCGCTGGGCCGGCTGGACCTGCCGGCGCTCGAGATGGGGGATTCGGACCGGCTGAAGGTCGGCGACCAGGTGGTGTTCGCCGCCGGCGGCGGACGCCATCACTCGGTCGAGACGCGCGTGGTCGGCCGGCAGGAGTTCGCCGGCTATTGGGAATACGTGCTGGACGACGCGATCTTCACCGCGCCAGCGCATCCGTTCTGGGGCGGCGGCGGACTGATCGGCAGCGACGGCAAGCTGATGGGGATCGGCTCGCTGATCCTCCAGCAGGGCGACGGCAAGGGACAGCGGCTCGACATGAACATGGTCGTGCCGATCGGACTGCTGACGCCGATCATGAAGGACCTGCTGAGCTATGGACGGGTGAACCGGCCGGCGCGGCCGTGGCTCGGGCTGTACGCCACCGAGTCGGAAGACTCGCTCGTGGTCGGCCGGCTGGTGGACAACGGGCCGGCGGAGCAGGCCGGGGTCCGCGCCGGCGACCGCATCATTGCGGTGGGCGGCGACGAGATCACCGACCTGGCGGGGCTCTGGCGGCGGGTCTGGGCGTCGGGCAGCGCCGGCGCCGAGGTGCGGCTGCGCCTGATGCGCGACAAGAACCCGGTGGCGCTGACGGTGCGATCGAAGGACCGGTCGAGCTTCCTGAAGTCACCGAAGCTGCACTGACCGGAACGCCGTTCACCCCAGGCCGTGCGCCTTCAGCCGGTCCGCCAGGAGCTGACGCAGTTCTCCGACCGTCTCAGCCTGGCGTTCGGGCGGAATGTGCTTCGCCAGCGTGTGGACGGCGCCTTCAACCAGCACGCCGAGCACCAGATACGGGTCGGAGCCGTCGTCGGTGATCACGCGGATCACCTCCGCCAGCATCTGCGCCGAGTTGGGCTTGCTGGATGACGTCCGGTTGGCCTGTTGGATCAGCCTCTCGAGGGTGCGGAAGCGTCGTTCTGGCATGACGCTAGAATGACGGAACAGGCCTCGGTCGGGCAAGCGTTGGAGATTGAGCAAGTGGGTCAATTGCGCGGTGCCGTCATCCCGGTCACGCCATTCCAGCAGAACTGCACCATCCTATGGGATGATGCGAGCATGCAGGCGGTCGTGGTTGATCCGGGCGGCGATGTGGAGCGTATTGTCGCAGCGATCGAGCAGGCCGGCGTGTCGGTCGAGCGCATCTGGCTGACACATGGCCACCTGGACCATGCCGGCGGCGCCGATGAACTGCGCGAGAAGTTGAACAACGCTCCGATCGAGGGCCCCGACCAGCGCGACGAGTTCCTGTTGCAGGGGCTCGAGGCACAGGCAAGCGCCTATGGCTTCGCCATGCGCAACGTCGTGCCGGACCGCTGGCTGGGCGAAGGCGACACGGTCGCACTCGGCGAGCACCGCTTCGAGGTGCTGCACTGTCCTGGCCACACGACGGGCCACGTGGTGTTCGTCAACCAGGCGGCACGGTTCGCGCTGGTGGGCGACGTGCTGTTCCAGGGGTCCATCGGCCGCACCGACTTTCCGTACGGCGACCACGCCGCGCTGATCCGCGCCATCACCGAGAAGCTGCTGCCGCTGGGCGACGATTTTTCGTTCCTGTGCGGGCACGGCCCGGGATCGACGATCGGCGCGGAGCGGCGGAGCAATCCGTTCCTGCGGTAACCGGATCAGTGCGCCCCGGTTGCCGCCTCGGCCGGCTTCGCCAGCAATAGCGTGAGCGGCAGCGCCACGAAGAAGCAACCCGCCATCAGCAGCAGCACATCGTTGTAGCTGAGCGTCAGCGCCTGGCGCTGCACCATCATCGCCACCTGCTTCAGTGCCGCGAGATGCGCGTCGCCCGACTTCGCCGCAGTCAGCATGTGGGTCATGTTGCCGAGCGCCTGCGTCGCGGCGGCGCGCGACCACGTGACCTGCTCCTGAAGATGCAGCGTGTGCATGGCAAGGCGCGAGGTCGCGACCGTGTTGATCATCGCCAGACCGACCGCGCCACCCAGGTTGCGCATCAGGTTGTAGAGTCCCGAGGCATTCTTCAGCGCATCGGGCGGCAGTCGGCCGAGCGCCACCTGGTTGACCGGCAGCATGATCAGCATCATCGACGCACCGCGCAGCGCCTGCGGCCCGAACAGCTCCCAGAACGCGGAGTCGACGGTGAGTTCCGCCATCCACCACAGGCCGCCGCCGAACAACAGCAGCCCGATCGCCAGCATCACGCGCAGATCCATGACGCGCGCAAGCTGCCCGGCGATCGGCGCCGACAGGAACATCGCGGCTCCCGTCACGAACATCGTCTCGCCGATCTGCAGGCTGTCGTAGCCGCGCACGCGGCCGAGGAACAACGGCACCAAGTACACCGAACCATACAGCCCGATGCCGAGGACGAAGCTGAACAACGAGCCGAACGCGAAGTTGGCGTTGGCGAAGGCGCGCAGCTCCACCAGAGGATCGCGCCGCACCAGCATGCGCCAGAAGAACAGCACGGCGGCGACGGCGGAAACCGCACCGGCCCAGGCGATCGTCTCGTCCTGGAACCAGTCCCAGCGTTCGCCTTCCTCCAGCACGTATTGCAGCGAGCCGAGGAACAGCGCCATCAGGATCAAGCCGATGAGATCGAAGCTGCCGCGCAGCGACCAATCGGGTTTGTCGATGTCGAGGCAGGTCCACACCGCGCCCGCCACCAAGGCACCGACCGGCACGTTGATCAGGAACAGCCAGTGCCACGAGTACTGGTCCGTCAGCCAGCCGCCGAGCGTAGGCCCGATGGTGGGTGCCATCGTGGCGGTCAGGCCGATCAGCACCGACATCTGCGTCCGCTTCTCATCCGAGAACAACAGGAACGTGGTGGCGAACACGGTCGGGATCATCGCACCGCCGATGAAGCCCTGGGCGGCGCGGAACATCACCATCTCGCTCAGGCTGGAGGCGCCGGCGCAGGCCAATGAGAACAGCGTGAAGCCGAGCGCGCTGGCGACGAACAGCACGCGCGTGGACAACAGCCGCGACAACCAGCCGGACAGCGGGATCATGACGATCTCGGCGATCAGGTAGCTGGTCTGCACCCACGACGCCTCGTCTGGGCTGGCGGCCAGGCCCGCCTGGATGTCGGAGATCGAGGCCGAGACGATCTGGATATCCAGGATCGCCATGAACATCCCGAGTACCATCGCCATGAAGCCGACCCATTGGCGCCAGGTCAGGCGGTCGGTGGCGGCGGTCATGGCACGACGCGCCCGAGTGTGGCCGCGGCGGTCCCGAACAGGCCCAGCCGTTGCGCGTCAGGCCCGCGCGTATCGACCTCGGCCGTGACCGACAGGCCCGCACGCAGCCAGCTCGCCTGCGCCGCCTCGGCCGGATCGAGCATCAGCTTCACCGGCACCCGCTGCACCACCTTGGTGAAGTTGCCGGTGGCGTTCTCCGGCGGCAGCAGGCTGAACAGCGCGCCGGTCGCCGGCGCCAGGCTGTCCACCCGGCCGTCCACCGCGGCGTTTGGGTCGATGTCCGGTATCAGCCGCACCTTCATGCCCGGCTGCATGCGGCGGAGCTGGGTCTCCTTGAAGTTGGCCACGACGTAGAGGCGCTCGCGCAGCGGCGCCACCGCGATGAGCTGGGTGGCCGGCGTGACATGCTGGCCCAACTCGGCGGCACGGTTGCCGGCGATACCGTCGAACGGCGCGCGGATCACGGTGTAGGCGAGGTTGTTCTCGGCGAGCTGCACCGCCGCCGCGGCGCTCTGCTGGCGCGCCGTGGCCTGGATCACCTGGGCGTTCAGCACGCCAAGCTGCTGCTCGGCGGCCGCCTTCTGCGCCTGCGTGGCGGCCACCGAGGCGTTGGCCTTGCGCGAGTCGGCGACCGCCTGGTCGTTGGACTGGCGCGAGGCCCAGCCGTTTGCCACCAGCGATCCGGAGCGGGCCGCATCGGCGCTGGCCCGGGACTGCTCGGCCTGCGCCTGGACGATGGCGGCCTGCGCGGCCTCGATCGTGGCCTGCTGCTGGGCGACCTGGCGCTTCGCCGTCTCGATCGCCGCCGTGGCCTCGGCCGCGGCGGCGGTCGCCTGCGCGAGGCGGGCGCGCCAGTCGGCCGGATCCAGCACTATCAGCGGATCGCCGGCGCGGACAAGCTGGTTGTCGGCGACCTTGATGGCAGCGACATCTCCCTCGATGCGCGGGCTGAGCACCGCGATGTCGCCCTGGACATAGGCGTTGTCGGTGCTCTGGATGTAGCGCCCCTCGGTGAACCACCATGAGGCAGTGACGGCGACGCCGATCGCCGCCACCAGAC
>JANWJK010000252.1 GCA_025452005.1 Acetobacteraceae bacterium
CTGTCAGTCGTGGCGTTCGAGGGGTTCGATGCGCCCGATACGCTGAAGGTGCGGTATCTGGATTGCGTCGACGGCACGCCGCTGATCGACATCAAGCCATATCTGAAGACCACGGACTGCGAGCCGGACTCGAACATGGGCTGGCTGGAACAGCACGCGACGCGGTAACCTGACAGCGGGATCAGACCACGCCCATCGCCCGCAGTGTGGCGATCCTGTCCTCGTCGTAGCCGAGTTCCCCCAGTACCGCATCGGTGTCCGCCCCGAGTGCCGGCGCAGCCTGACGCGGCAATGCATCGCCGGGCAGACGAAATGCCGGCGGGACCATGCGGAACGCACCCCGCGGATGATCATAGGACCACACGCGATCTTCCTCCACGACGAACTCCGATCCGAGCGCGTGCGCCACATCATGCACCGGTGCTGCCGGCACCGCGCCGGCAAAGTGTTCCAGCCACGCCGCCGTGCCGCGTGCCGCAAGCGCCGCATCCAGCAGTCGCGTCAGCTCGGCGCGGTTCTCCAGCCGTGCCTTGAAGCTGGCAAAACGCGGATCGTTCGACCACTCCGGCCGGTCGAGCTTCTCGCACAGCACGGGCCAGAACTTCTGCTTGTTGCACATAATGAAGAGCCAGCCGTCGGCCGTGCGGTAAAGCTGACTGGGCGTGAGCGATGGATGCGCGCCGCGCGGTTCGCGCCCTTGCGCATGGCCGCCATTCAGATACCAGGCCGCCAGGTAGTTCAGGTTCGCCAGCGCCGTATCGAACAGGCTCACATCGACATCGCGCCCCACGCCCGTCGCGCGAGCCGACACGATGCCGCCGAGCAGCGCGGTTGCCGCGTAGACACCGGCCATCATGTCCACGACGGACAGTCCGAAGCGCGCAGGAGCCTGATCGGGTTCGCCGGTCAACGACAGGTAGCCGGCCTCGGCCTGCATCAGATAGTCGTAGCCCGGCCATGACGCGCGAGCCCCCTCGCGGCCATACGCCGACAGGTGCGCGCAGACGATGCGCTGATTGGCGGATTTCAATTGGTCGTACGTCACGCCAAGCCGCGGCGACTGATCGCCGCGCAGGTTGTCGAGCACCGCATCGGCGGTCGCCGCAAGATCGTGCAGGACGCGCTGTCCTTCCGGTGCGCGCAAATTCAAAGTCATGGAACGCTTGTTGCGATTGAATGCCTGGAAGAAATGGCTGTCGTGCTCGCCAAGGAAGTACGGCCCGACCGAGCGGCTGACATCGCCGCCCTCGGCCGGGTTCTCGATCTTGATCACCTCGGCGCCCATGTCGGCGAGCTGCATGGAACCGAACGGTCCCGCGCCGTACTGCTCCACCGCCAGAATGCGCACGCCCGCGAGCGGCAGCATCACACCGGGTTCCGCGCGACGAGTTGGCGGGCGATGATGATGCGCTGCAGTTCGTTGGTGCCCTCGCCGATGACCAGCAGCGGCGCGTCGCGATACAGCCGTTCCACCGGGAATTCGGTGGAATAGCCGTAGCCGCCATGCACACGCATCGCCTCGGTGGCGTTCTCCAGTGCCGCCTCGGTTGCGAACAGCTTGGCCATGCCGGCCTCCATGTCACAGCGGTCACCGCGGTCATACATCTCGGCGGCGCGGCGGACCAGCAGGCGCGAGGCCTCGGTTCGCGTCGCCATATCGGCGAGCTTCAACTGGATCGCCTGATGCTGCGCGATCGGCACGCCGAAGGTCTTGCGAACCTGCGCGTAACGCAGCGATTCATCCAGCGCCGCCTGCGCAATGCCGACGCCGCGCGCCGCCACGTTGATGCGGCCAAGCTCCAGCCCCGACAAAGCGTGCTGCAACCCGCGGCCTTCGACGCCACCGATCAGCCGGTCCACCGGCACGCGGTAGTCCTGGAACACCAGCTCGGCACTGTCGATCCCCTTGTAGCCGAGTTTCTCCAGCTTGCGACTGACGGTGAAACCGGGGGCCTTCTCCGCCAGCAGCATGCTCATGCCGCGATGGCGCGGTTCAGCGGCGGTATCGGTCTTCACCAACAGCGCGAAGCAGGAACCGTGGATGCCGTTGCTGATCCACGTCTTGGTGCCGTTCACCACATAGGCATCGGCCTCTCGTCGCGCGGTCACGCGGATCGCCTGGAGATCGGTGCCGCAATCAGGCTCGGTCAACGCCAGACCGCCGCGCAACTCGCCCGAGGCGAAACGTGGCAGGAACTCGCGCTTCTGCGCGTCGGTGCCGTTGCGCTGCACGATCGCCGACATGATGAGGTGCGAGTTGAAGATGCCGGTCAGCGACATCCACACGCGGGCGATACGCTCGACGATGTCGGCATAGGTGGCGCAGGGCAGGCCAAGCCCACCGTGCTCCGCTGCTATGGTGGCGCCGAACAGACCGAGTTCGCGCATGCGCGTGACAATGTCCTCGGGATAGATATCGTCATGTTCCAGCCTGTGCACATGCGGCGTGACGTCGCGCGCCAGGAAGGCGTCGATCGCGTCCAGGATCATGGTGTCTGTCATGCTACGAGTATGCGGCGCCGGGCCTGGCCGGACAACGGAGGGATGGATGTTCAGCGCCTATCATCGCATCGGCGAGCACCGGTATCGGCAGCGCATCGGCCTGGACTTCGAGGAGTTCGCCGCCGGCCAGCGATTCCGCCATCGTCCAGGCGTCACGCTGTCGCAGCAGGACAATGCAGACGAGGCGCTGGATACGCAGAACGGCGCGATGCTGCACTACGATGCCCACTATGCGGCGGCAACGGCGTGGCAGAACCCGCTGATGGTCAGCACGCTGACGCTGCAACGGCTGATCGGCATGGCAAGCAAGACCTATGGCAGGCGCAGCGCCATCCTGGGGTTCGACGACATCGCGATGAACGGACCGCTGTTCGGCGGCGACACGCTGTACGCCGAATCCGAGGTGCTGGACGTCGAGCCGACAGGAACCATCCGCGCGCTGATCCGCGGCCACAAGGCGGACCGCAGCGAGGTCGCGCGCGTTTCCTGCCGCATGGCGGTCGAACGGCGCAATGCCGGCGACGATGCGGCGCAGGAGGAGCGCTTTGCCGCGTATCACGCGGCGGACGATGGCGCACTGGTGGAGCAGACCGGGCTTTGGTTCGATGACTGCGTTGCCGGCGAAAGCTTCGTCCACGCGCCTGCCCGGACCTTCCACCGCGAGGAATCGCTGACGCACGCCTGGCGTTCGCTGGACCTCACGCCGTATTCGCATGTGCCGGAGACGTTCGTTGTCGCCGTTGCCACCGCGCTCACCACGCGCACCTTCGGCCGGGTGGTCGCCAATCTTGGTTGGCACGATGTGCAGCTTCCGGTGCCGGTTGCCGTCGGCGACACGATCGAGGCGGAATCCACCATCCTGGAGACACGCGCATCGCGCTCGCGACCCGGCGAAGGCATTGTCTCGGTGGCGACGCAAGCCCGCAATCAGCACGGCGTCGAGGTGCTGTCGTATCGCCGGTCGCTGCTGGTGTATCGCCGCGGCGCCACCGCACCATACGCGCGGGCCGGCTACTGAACGGGCTATGCCGGCATCGTGCGCTTCTGGTGCGCGCGGCCGATGCGCGCCGTGTCCGCATTGTGACCGGCGATCACCCGAACGCCTTCGTCAAGCCGCGCCACGATGTTGTCGGGCGAGCAGCCTTCCAGGAACGCGATCCCATTGCGACCGCAGGCCGCCAACACGCGCTGCCGCGCCTCGGCCATCTCCGGCGGATAAGGATCGCGTTGCAGCGTGGTGTAGCCGAGCGACAGTCCCAGATCGCCAGGCCCCATCTCGGCAAAACCAAGCCCCGGCACGGCGCAGATCGCCTCGCAGTTCGCGATCCCTTCAGGGCTTTCCAGCTTCACGCCCAACAGCAGCTCGCCTTCGGGATTGAGCGGCCAGGGATCGCAGCGCTGCATATACTCCTGTTGTGACAGGCCCCATATCGGCGCCGCCGTCGCCTCCGATCCGCGGCCTCGCGTGCCAATGCCCAGCCTGCCATCACCGCCGCGCGCCGGCCGCTGCGTGCCGCGCATGCGCTGCACGGGTGACGGGATCGTCGGATCCACGCCGGCGGCGTGATGCGGGTAACGACAGGACTCGATGAACGCGCGCACCGCATCGGCGGTCTCCGCCTGGCACAGCAGGATGCCGTGCGCGCCGCGGCCGAGGATCTGACGGAACTGCCACGCGTTGAACCGCACGTTGGCCTCGTCGGTCCCGTTCACCGGCGCCTCGACGACGACCGTCGGCGTGCGATGGCCGGAGCGTGTGGGACTGCCATCCACCATGCCGCGCAGGTAGTCCGCGAGGCCCGTCATGTCGAAGGCGCCGTGTTCCATGCCGACATTCATGTAGTCGGCCCAGGTGCCGGCATCCTCGCGGCCTTGCGCATAGGTCAGCACATGCCCGGAATGCGGCCCGTCGTAGTAGATCGCCTGGCCCTGTGCCAGGAGTTCGATCGCCCGATTGATGCGGTTGGCCATGTCGATCTCCTATGCGCCGCGGACCAGCCGACCGGGCAAAGCGCCTGTCGCCTCGCCGTCGCGATACACCGGCACGCCGGAGACGATCGTCGCGACGTAACCATCGGCCCGTTGCACGAGACGACGACCGCCACTCGGCAGATCGTACATCACTTCGGGCTGGCGCAGTTGCAGCCGGTCGTAGTCGATCACGTTGATGTCGGCTTTATAGCCGGACGCGACGACGCCGCGATCGGTCAGGCCGATCGCCGTGGCGGAATCGCGTGTCAGCCGCCTGACTGCCCAAGGCAACGGCACCTTCGCGCCACGCGTCCGGTCGCGCGTCCAGTGTGTGAGCATGTAGCTGATCGCGCTCGAATCGCAGAGCACGCCGACATGCGCACCTCCGTCACCGAGGCCGACGATCGTCGCGTCGTGCGTCAGCATGTCATGCACGGTGTCGAGATTGCCGTAGCTGTAGTTGGACAGCGGCCGGTACAGGATCGCCTTGCCGTTGCGCTCCAGCAGCAGGTCGTATGCGACCTCAGCCGGATCGCGTCCTTGTCGCGTCGCCATCGCGGCAACCGAGGCATCCGCGGCCGGTTCATAGTCCGGCGGATCGCCGAGCGGGAAGATACGATCCCATCGCGCGACACGGCGCGCCATGCCCTGGCTGTCCCCGGCCTCGGCTATCAGTCGCGCACGGAAGTCGGGCTGGCGCAGCATCGCGATGCGCTGGTCGAACGGCAGCGACGCGATGGCCTGATAGCTGGGGCGGTTGACGAACGGATTCTGCGAGATCTCGAAGCCGAGCAGGATGCCGGTCGGCCGTGTCAGCACCTGGCCGAGCATCGGCAGGCCAGACGCATTCGCTTCGGCGATCCATCCCGCGAGACGCCGCCATTCCTCCGGCTTGTTGTCGCGTTGCAGGATCGTGATCGCCATCGGCCGTTGCGATACCGCTACCAGGCGGCGCAACATCGCGAACTCGTCCGCTACATCGTCGAAGTCCGAGATGACCTGGATCCAGCCTTTGCCAATGTCGTGCAGCGCGCCGGCGATCGCGGCAAGCTCCGCCTCGGCGGCGTCCAGCGTAGGAATCGATCGGCCATCCAGGGTCTTGTGGTTGGTCCGGCATGGTTCAAAGCCCCAGCTTGTCGGCGAGCCCATAGCCCTGTGCGAGGTCCTGCAGCTTCTTCCAGGTGGCGTCCTCCACCGGGATGCCGTTCTTGCGCCGATCCTGCTCGCGGTTGAA
>JANWJK010000253.1 GCA_025452005.1 Acetobacteraceae bacterium
CGTCGCCCTTCTATCGCAAAAGGTTGATTGCTCGGTCGTCAATGCAGGTGATGGCGAGCACGAGCACCCCACTCAGGCGCTGCTCGACGCACTGACCATCCGGCGGCGGAAGGGACGGCTCGAAGGCCTGATCGTGGCAATCTGCGGCGACGTGCTGCACTCGCGCGTGGCGCGGTCGAACATCCACCTGCTGACCACGATGGGCAGCCGGGTGCGCGTGGTGGGCCCGCCGACGCTGATGCCGGCCGAGGTGGAGCGGCTGGGCGTGGAGGTCTTCCACGACATGAAGCGCGGCCTCGCCGGCGCCGACATCGTGATGATGCTGCGATTGCAGCGCGAGCGGATGAATCGCGGGCTGGTGCCGAGCGCGCGGGAGTATTTCCACCGCTTCGGGCTGGATGCGGTGAAGCTGGCGTTTGCCAGACCGGACGCGCTGGTCATGCATCCCGGACCGATGAACCGCGGCGTGGAGATCGACAGCGCCGTCGCAGACGACCCGCAGCGCAGCGTGATCCGCGAACAGGTCGAGATGGGCGTCGCAGTCCGCATGGCGGTGCTGGACACGCTGTCGCGCGGACAGGGGCGCAATGAGTTCTGACACACTGTTCACCGGCGTCCGCCTGCTGGACCCGGCGTCGGGCATCGACCAGCACGGCGATCTGCTGGTCCGTGATGGACTGATCGCCGATTTCGGCCCGAGCCTGGGTCGCCCGGATGGAACGGCCGTGGTCGCGGAGGACGGCGCGATCCTGTGTCCGGGGCTGATCGATATCCGCGCGGCACTCGGCGAACCCGGCTACGAGTACCGTGAGACCATCGCCTCGGCCGCCGAGGCCGCCGCCGCCGGCGGCATCACGACCCTCGCCGCGCTGCCGGATACCTTGCCGGCGATCGACGATCCCGCGCTGGTACGCCTTCTGCGCGCCCGCGGCGAGGAGACCGGCAGCCTGACCATCCTGCCCTATGGCGCCGTTACCGCTGGCTGCCGTGGCGAGGAACTCGCCGAGCTTGGCCTGCTGGCCGAGGCCGGGGCGGTCGCGTTCACCGACGGCAGCCGCGCCATCGCCTCCGCAAGGCTGATGCGTGTCGCGTTGTCCTATGCGCGCGGCTTCGGGGGTCGCATTGTGCAGCATCCCGAGGATCCGTCGCTCGCTCAGGGCGGCGCCGCCACCGAAGGCGAATTGGCCACGAGGCTCGGCCTGCCTGGCATCCCTGCCGCCGCCGAGGCGATCCTTGTCGCCCGCGATATCAGGCTGTCGGCGCTGACCGGAGGGGCGGTGCATTTCGCCCATGTCTCGACGGCCGAGGCGTTGCGGCTGATCCGCCAGGCGAAGGCCGACGGCATCGCCGTGACCTGCGATACCGCGCCGCCATACTTCGACCTCAACGAGACCGCGATCGGCGACTTCCGCACCTATGCCAAATTGTCGCCGCCGCTGCGCAAGGAAGCGGACCGGCTGGCGGTTGTGGCCGCACTCGCCGACGGCACGATCGATGCGATCGCCTCAGATCACCAGCCGCGCGACGCCGACGACAAGCGTCAGCCGTTTGCCCAGGCCACACCGGGCGGCACCGGACTTGCCACCCTGCTGGGCGTGACGCTGGCACAGGTCCACAAAGGCGCGCTGACATTGGCCCAGGCGATCGAGCTGCTGACCGCCAAGCCGGCTGCTCTCATGCGGATCGACGCGGGCCGCCTGGCAACAGGCCGGCCCGCGGATCTCTGCCTGTTCCACCCCGAACGCGTCTGGCAGGTGGAAGCCGGCCGGCTTCCCGGCAAGGCACAGAACACACCGTTCGACGGACGCGCGATGGAAGGGACGGTGCTCGGCACGTGGAAGGCCGGACGACGGGTGTTCGGCTAGGATGCACGCCGTTTCCTTCGCCATCCTTGGCTACCTGCTCGGGTCGATCCCGTTCGGCCTGATCCTGACGCGCGTTGCGGGATTGGGCGACATACGCCGCATCGGCTCGGGCAACATCGGGGCCACCAATGTCCTGCGTACCGGAAACAAGGGCCTCGCCGCGGCGACGCTGCTGCTGGACGGCGGCAAGGGCGCCGCGGCCGTCCTGATCGCCGTCTGGTTCGGTGGTCATGACGCCGCGTTCTGGGCTGGCGGCGGTGCAGTCCTGGGACACGCCTTCCCGGTCTGGCTTGGTTTCAAGGGCGGCAAGGCGGTCGCAACCGCGTATGGCGTCCTGATCGCCGCCGCCTGGCCGGTCGGGCTGTGCGCCGGGGCCGTTTGGCTGATCCTGGCGGCAGTCACGCGTTTGTCTTCCCTCGCGGCGCTCGCGTCGTTCGCCGCGGCGCCGATTCTCGCCGCCGTGCTGGCTGATGCGACCATCGTTAAGCTTGCGTTGGTAATCGCCGTGCTGGTGTTCGCTCGTCATCACACGAACATCCGCCGCCTGATCGCAGGCACCGAGCCACGCATTGGCCAGAAAGCATGAACCGACCGATGAGATAGACCGGCTGCGCCTTGCGCGCTCGGAGGGTGTCGGCCCGGTCGCATACCGCCGCCTGCTGGCACGTTACGAGTCGGCTGCGGCCGCACTGGACGCGTTGCCCGGGCTCGCCCGCGCCGGCGGCCGGGCGGCGCCCCCGGCCATTCCGTCGCCGGATGATGCCGAGCGCGAACTGCATGCCGTCCGCCGCCTGGGCGCCCGCATGATTTTCGCCGGCGAACGCGACTATCCGCCGCTGCTGGCCCTGCTGGACGATGCGCCCGCCGCGATCACCGTCCTGGGCGAGCCTGCGCTGCTGGCAAGCCGCGCGGTCGCCCTGGTTGGCGGCCGCAACGCCTCGGCGAACGGCCAGCGCGTGGCGGAGAACCTGGCTGCGGACCTCGCGCACTCGCTGGTGGTGGTCTCGGGCCTTGCGCGCGGCATCGACGCTGCGGCCCATATGGGCGCGCTGCAAACCGGCCGGACCGTCGCGGCGGTGGCCGGCGGCATCGACGTGCCCTACCCGCCCGAGCACGCCGATCTTCAGCGGCGGATCGCCGAGGCAGGGGCGGTGGTCACCGAGGCCCCACTCGGCACCGCGCCCCAGGCCCGTCACTTCCCGCGCCGCAACCGGATCATCGCAGGCCTGGCCCTCGGTGTCGTGGTGGTGGAGGCGGCGCTACGGTCCGGCAGCCTGATCACCGCCCGCCTCGCCCAGGACGCGGGCCGCGAGCTGTTCGCCGTCCCCGGTTGCCCGCTCGATCCGCGGTCGCATGGCGCCAACGATCTGATCCGCCAGGGCGCGCACCTGACCGAGACCGCGCAGGATGTGCTCGACAACCTGCCCGACCACCCGTCCCGCGAGGGGCTGGGTCGCGTCCCGCTGTTCGCCCGCGGCATCCCATCAGGCGTCGCCGAGCCGCCGCAGGACTGGCGGGAATCCGCCGAAAGCGCCGCCGATCTTCCCATGGCGAGACGGCAAGTCATTGATCTTCTTGGCACTTCTCCAACAGCCGTTGACGAGGTCGTACGGCGCTGCCAGTTCTCTGCGGCTGCGGTGCTGGCGGTGCTGCTGGAACTGGAGCTCGCCGGCCGTATCGAGACACTGCCCGGAAGCCGGGTCGCGATGCTGCCTCAGACCGGATTTTAGGCTACGCCAAGGATTGCAATGTCAGACGTCGTCGTCGTCGAGTCCCCCGCCAAGGCCAAGACCATCAACCGCTATCTCGGCGGCGGCTATACCGTGCTGGCCAGCCTGGGCCACGTGCGCGATCTGCCGCCGAAGGACGGGTCGGTGCGCCCCGAGCAGGACTTCGCGATGGACTGGCAGTCGGACACCCGCGGCGAGAAGCAGGTCGGCGCCATCGCCAAGGCGCTGAAGGGCGCCGGCACGCTGTATCTCGCCACCGACCCGGATCGCGAAGGCGAGGCGATCTCCTGGCACGTCAAGGCGATGCTGCAGGAGAAGAAGGCGCTGAAGGGCATCAAGGTCCGCCGCATCACGTTCAACGAGATCACCCGCAGCGCGGTTCGCGCCGCGATGGCGGCGCCCCGCGATCTCGATCAGCCGCTGATCGAGGCCTATCTCGCCCGCCGCGCACTCGACTACCTGGTGGGCTTCACCCTCTCGCCGGTCCTGTGGCGCAAGCTGCCGGGCAGCCGCTCGGCCGGCCGCGTGCAGTCGGTGGCGCTGCGGCTGATCTGCGAGCGCGAGGCCGAGATCGAGGCGTTCCGCGCCCGCGAGTACTGGACGGTAGAGGCTGACTTCACCACGCCCGCCGGGGCGCCGTTCAACGCGCGGCTGACACATCTCGAAGGCAAGAAGCTCGAGCAGTTCGACCTGCCGAACGAGCAGGTCGCGATGCGGGCGAAGCACCGCGTCGAGACCGGCCGCTTCCACGTCGGCTCGGTCGAGAAGAAGCGCGTCAAACGCAATCCCTATGCGCCGTTCACCACCTCGACATTGCAGCAGGAGGCCTCGCGCAAGCTGGGCTTCGGCGCGCAGCAGACCATGCGGCTGGCGCAGCAACTCTACGAGGGCGTGGACATCGGCGGCGAAACCACCGGCCTGATCACCTATATGAGGACCGACGGCGTGCAGATGGCGCGCGAGGCGATCGCCGCGATCCGTGACCATGTCGCAGCCAGCTACGGCGGCAACTACCTGCCGCCGGCGCCACGCGAATACCAGAGCAAGATCAAGAATGCCCAGGAGGCGCACGAGGCGATCCGCCCGACCGACGTCGCCAGCACGCCTGACAGCGTTGCGCGCTTCCTGTCGAACGATCAGCGCCGGCTCTACGAACTGATCTGGAAGCGGGCGGTGGCGTCGCAGATGCAGTCGGCCGAACTGGATCAGGTCAGCGTTGACGTGACCGACGGCAAGGGCACCACCCTGCGCGCCACCGGCTCGGTCATTGCGTTCGACGGCTTCCTCAAGCTGTATCGCGAGGACACCGACGATGCGGCCGAGGAAGACGAAGGCCGGATGCTGCCGCCGATGGCGGAGCACGATCCGCTGCGCCTCGGCGAGGTTGCGGCGACGCAGCACTTCACCCAGCCGCCGCCGCGCTATTCGGAGGCGAGCCTCGTGAAGCGGATGGAGGAACTCGGCATCGGCCGGCCCTCCACCTATGCGTCGATCCTGTCGGTGCTGCAGGACCGCAAATACGTCCGGCTGGAGAAACGCCGCTTCATACCGGAGGATCGCGGCCGGCTGGTGACCGCGTTCCTGGTCAGCTTCTTCGAGCACTACGTCGATACCGGCTTCACCGCCGCGATGGAGGAGAAGCTGGACGACATCGCCGACGGCAACGCCGAATGGCGGGCGATGCTGCGCGCGTTCTGGATGGAGTTCTCGCGTGCGGTGGACCAGACCAAGGACCTCAAGATCAGCGACGTGATCGCAGCGCTGGACGAGGACCTCGGGCCGCATTTCTTTCCGGCGCGGGAGGACGGATCCGACCCCCGCCTCTGCCAGGCCTGCGGCACCGGCCGCCTTGGCCTGAAGCTGGGGCGCTACGGCAGCTTCATCGGTTGTTCCAACTATCCGAACTGCCAGTACACGCGGCGTCTCGCGATCGAGAATGGCGAGGATCAGGGCGAGACGCTGAAGGAGGGCATGCGCGTCCTGGGCCAGCATCCGGATACCGGCGAGGACATCACCGTCCGCCGCGGCCCGTATGGCCTGTATGTGCAGCAGGGCGAGAACGGCGAGGACAAGAAGCGGAAGCCCCGCCGCTCCGCGTTGCCGCGCGGTATGGACGGCGACCAGATCACGCTGGAGCAGGCGCTCGGTCTGCTGTCGCTGCCGCGTGCCATCGGCATGCACCCGGAGACCCACGAGACGATCGAGGCCGGCATCGGCCGCTTCGGCCCCTATGTGCGCATGGGTGCGGTCTTCGGCTCGCTGGATCGCGACGACGACGTGCTGGCGATTGGCATCAACCGCGCCGTGGACCTGATCGCGCGCAAGATGGCGAGCGTGCGCACGCTCGGCGCGCACCCGGCGGACAAGGAGCTGGTGGCGGTCCGCAAGGGCCGCTTCGGTCCCTATGTGCAACACGGCAAAACGGTGGCCAACCTGCCGCGCGGCGTGATGATGGAGGAGATCACGCTGGATCAGGGGGTGGCGCTGCTGGCCGAGAAGGGCAAGCAGTTGCGCCCGCGCGGTGCGGCGGGTCGGAGGGGGCGCGCGCCGGCGGCCGCGAAGCCGGCGGTCGAGGCTGCGCCGCCGGTCAAGACGACGGCCAAGCCCGCAAAGAGGCGGACCTCGAAGGCCAAAGGCGCCGCGCCGAAGCCGACGGCGAAACGGATATCGGCCGCCAAAACGCCAACGAAAAAGAACGCGGCGGCGCGGGGCAAGAAGGCTGCGGCCGCAACGGCGACGCGGCGACGTACAGCGCGATAGGGCGGTTCAATACAGCGGCACGGGAGCATCGGACACATATCCTGTGCTACGCTCTCTTGCCATGGACGCCTCTCCAACACCGACGGCCGAGCAGGTGATCGCGACGCTGCGCGACCATGCGGCGGAGTTGCGACAGGCTGGAGTCCGCCATGTCAGCCTGTTCGGCTCGCTGGCGCGCGGCGAGGCCAGCCCGGCCAGCGATATCGATCTTGTTGTGGAGCTGGATCCGGCTGCCCGGATCGGGATAATCCGACTTACGGGAATCGAGCGACGCCTTGCGGGAATTTTCGGCCGTGCTGTCGATCTGCTGCCCGAACCAATCGAACAGCCGCGAAATCGAGCGTATCCGATCGTATGTCGGCGCCATGGATCACGACGCGCTCGAGCGCGACGGCCGCACCCGCGACGCGGTCGAGCGATGCCTGGAACGGATTTGCGAGGCGGCTTTTCGTTTGGCGAGGAAGCCGCGCGGCTGATGCCCAGCCAACCCTGGGGAGACATTCGAGGCATGGGCAACCGTCTGCGCCATGCATATGACCGGCTCAGCCTCCCGGTGATATGGCACGCGATCCAGGACGAATTGCCAACGCTGGAGGCTGATGTGCGGTTGGCGCTCATTGCGGCGCAACTGAACAGGCAGGGCTGACGCCGCGAGTAGCAGACCGGCGGCGCGGGAGCGGAATGTTGAGGGAGCGGCGGTCCTGGCGCCGAAGGGCCCCGCCCCGATACGGCAGGCCGCGAAGCCCAAGCGAGCAGCGTCGTCTGAGCGCGCAGCAAAACGCTCAACCGGCAAGGCTGCGGCCCGAAGGCCGCGAGGCCGAGTCGTTCAGCACGATAGCGAAGGGGCATGAGGAAGGACTGATCGCGACGGCGCGAAGCGGGGGAGGGAGCCCTGCCTGGCCGACCGGTGTCGCAATGCGTCATCAGGAGACTGGCAGCACCGGGGCGGAGCGCGCATATGGGCGCCGTGCCAGGCTCCCGCTCCAGATCCCGCAATACCCGGCTGCCGGAGACCGCCATCGTCACCCGGCTGCCGGAGACCGCCATCGTCGTCGTCACCGGCACGGACCCGGACGGCGACGCCATCGCCCGGCCCGCCGAGTGGGACGCCGAGACCGGACCTCCGCCGGTGATCTTCATGGCGGCCGAACCGCGCGGCCAGCCGGCGCTGGCGCCTGGCGAACGCGTGCTGGCGCGCCTCAGACCGGCGGGCACCGGGCGCTACGAAGGCCGGACCATCCGCCGCCTGGCCGAGACGCCAGGCCGTGTTCTCGGCGTCTACCAGCAAGGGCGCATCATCCCGACAGACCGCCGCGCGAAGGGGGAATGGGTGGTGCCGCCCGGCGAGGATGGCAGTGCCGTGGCGGGCGAGATCGTGCTCGCCGAGCCGCTGCCTCACCATCGGCTGGGCCTGAAGCCGGCCCGCATCATCGAGCGGCTCGGCGCAATGGGCGATGCCCGGTCAGTCAGCCTGATCGTCATCCACACCCACGACATCCCGCAGTCATTTCCCGCCGCGGCGCACGACGAAGCGGAGACCGCGCAGGCCACGCCGCTCGGCCAGCGAACCGACCTGCGCGACATCCCGCTGGTCACCATCGACGGCGAGGATGCACGCGACTTCGACGATGCCGTGTATGCCGAACCGAACGGATCGGGCTTCCGGATCGTCGTCGCCATCGCCGATGTGGCGCACTACGTCCGCCCCGGCTCACCGCTCGACCAGGCGGCGCGCACGCGCGGCAACAGTGTCTATTTCCCCGACCGGGTTGTGCCGATGCTGCCCGAGGCCTTGTCCAACGCCTGGTGCAGCCTGCGGCCTGACGAGGACCGCGGCTGTCTGTTCGTCGAACTCCATGTCGGCGCGGACGGCCGCAAGACCGCCCACCGTTTCGGCCGCGGCCTGATGCGCAGCACGGCGCGCCTGACCTACGACGCCGTGCAGCAGGCGCACGACTCGAGCGACACCCGGCACGCGCACCTGTATGCGGCGTTCCGCGCCTTGCTCGCTGCCCGCACCGCGCGCGGCACGCTCGATCTCGACCTCGCGGAGCGACGTGTGGTGATCGACGGCGACGGCGTCGTGCGCAGCGTCGCGCCACGGCCGCGTCTCGACAGCCATCGGCTGATCGAGGAGTTCATGGTGCTCGCCAACGTCGCCGCCGCCGAGGAACTGGAACGCCTGCATCAGCCGGTGATGTATCGCGTGCACGCCCCGCCGGCCGACGACAAGCTCGCAGCCCTGCGCGACTTCCTGCACGGGCTCGGCATCTCGTTGCCCGCTGGAAACAACGTCCATCCGCGTGATCTCGACCGCGTGCTGCGCCGCTTCGTTGGCACGGCCGAGGCGCTCCTGGTCAACGAGGTCATACTGCGCTGTCAGTCGCAGGCGGTATACAGTCCCGACAATATCGGGCATTTCGGCCTTGCGCTGCCACGCTATGCGCATTTCACCAGTCCGATCCGGCGCTACGCCGATCTGCTGGTGCATCGTGCGCTGATCCGCGGTCTGCGACTGGGCGACGGCGCCCTTGCCACGGACGAGGCCGCGCGCTTTCCGCAAACGGCGTTGCACATCACGTCGACCGAACGTCGCGCCCAATTCGCCGAACGCGACGCCATCGACCGTTACCTCACTGCCTACATGGCGGATAAAGTTGGAGCGAATTTCGCTGCGCGAATTTCCGGTGTGACGCGTTTCGGACTTTTCGTCACAGTCGCCGAGAACGGCGCGAGTGGTCTCGTGCCGGTGCGCTCGCTGCCGGACGATTACTGGCAGTACGATGAACGGGAGCAGACACTGATAGGCAGTCGGACCCGCCTGGCGTTTCGCCTGGCGCAGGAAGTCGAAGTGCGGCTCGCGGAGGCAAATCTCGTCACCGGCAGCCTCGTGTTCCACATCCTGCAAGGCGTGCCAGAGCGACGGCGGGGCAAGCAGCAGAAGGGGGAGCGATTCAGACCCAGGTGATCCGCATCGGCACCCTGTTCGTCCTGCTGTTCATCCTACCCGCGCACGCCGAGACCGTCGCTGTCCCTCCCGGTTTTGACCCGCAACTCATCACCAACGTCTACGCGACCGCACTCGCCTTCATGGCGCCGCGAACGCTGGAACCGGTTGCGGTTTCGCAGCTCACCATCTGGGGGCTGCGCGGCCTGACCGCGCTGGATCCCGAGCTGAGCGCCGGGCTGCGTGACGGCAAGCTTCGCCTCGCGATCCGGGACCACGAGCTGGCGGCACTGCCGCCGCCGGCCGAGAGCGACATCAACGGCTGGGCCGGAACCGCCACAACACTTGCCCTGGCGGCGGCGGGCACATCAGCGCCGGTGCGGCGGGCCGGAACGCAAGGCGTGGTGCAGAGCTTCTTCGACGAGTTGTTCAACCACCTCGATCCCTATTCCCGCTACGTGCCGCCGCGCGACGCCGGCGAGGACCGCGAGCGCCGGATCGGTCAGGCAGGCGCTGGCCTGCGTCTCGTCCGGCGAGGCGCGGCCATCGTGGTGGTCGAGGCCATAGCGGACGGACCGGGCGCACTCGCCGGGATTCGACCAGGCGATACGATCGTGTCGGTGGATGGCCAATCGGCCCAGGGCAAGGATCCCGCCACCGTGGCGAACTGGATCGCCGGGCCGGAGGAAACCCACTGCTCGGTTGCCTGGCGCGGTCGCGACGGTCGCCTGCATTCGGCGGACATCGAACGCGCCGTGGTGCCGCCGGAAACCGTCTTCGTGCAGCGGGTCAGCGAGTCGCTCGTGATCCAGGTGACCGCCTTCAACCGCGGTACCGACGGCCACCTTGCGCAGGCGATCGAGCAAGGTTTGGCCGGTCCCCGTCCGCCCGAAGGCATCGTCCTCGACCTGCGCGGCGATCGCGGTGGCCTGCTGCGGCAGGCGGTCACCGCGGCCGACACCCTGCTGCCTGCCGGCATCGTGGCGATCACCGCCGGACGCGATCCCGAGGCGACACGTATCTGGCGCTCGACCTCGGGAGAACTCGCCGGGGCCATTCCCGTTGTCGTCTTGGTCGACGGCCGTTCCGCCAGTGCCGCGGAGATACTCGCCGCGGCGCTGGCCGACCGTGGGCGCGGCGTCGTGGTCGGCAGCTCGACGCTCGGCAAGGGGCTGGTACAGACCATCGCCCCGCTGCCGGATGGCGGCGAGCTGTTCATAACCTGGAGCCGCGTGCTGGCGCCGCGCGGCTGGCCCATCCAGGGTCTGGGCGTGCTGCCGCAGGTCTGCACCAGCCTGGGGCAGGACACGCTGAGCTGGCAGATCGCCGCCCTGGCGCAGGGGCGTCAGACCATGGCGAAGGCGCTGGAGTCCCATCACGCCGCCCGGGCGCCGATACAGCCGGCGCAAATCCTGGCACTGCGCAACGCCTGCCCCGCCGCCGAGGGGCGCGAGGCGGACCTGGATACGGCGCGGCTGCTGATCCGCGACCCTGCTGCCTATGCCGCCGCCCTGCTGCCGCCGCTCACGAGCGACGGTGCGCTGTCGACGGCCAGCGGACAGGCCGCCACGCACTGATCGGGTGCTTGACCGTGGACTGGCGTAACCGCATGTTCTGTGGCTCGAAAGGAGCCGGCCATGGCGAAGACCAACACCATTCAGATCAAGCTCGTCTCGAGTGCCGACACGGGCTTCTTCTACGTGACGAAGAAGAACGCGCGCACCCAGACCGGCAAGCTGGAAATGAAGAAGTACGATCCGGTCGTGCGCAAGCACGTTCCGTTCAAGGAAGCCAAGATCAAGTAGGTCAGGTCGGCGGCGGGGCACCGGGGGCAGCGATTTCCGCCCGGTTGCGCCCCGCCCGCTTCGCTGCGTAAAGCGCGAGATCGGCGGCGTGCAGCAGCGCCTCGGGCGTGCCGGGGTGCTGAGCGATGCAGGCCACGCCGATGCTCACGGTGAGCCCGCTGGGCTTCCCAGGTGCCCATGTACACGGCGTGGCCTCGACCGCCGAACGTAGCCGTTCAGCCGCCAGCGCGGCGTCCGCGGCACCGGTTCCCGGCATCACCACGACGAACTCCTCGCCACCATATCGCGCAAGCGAATCGAACACCCGCGTGTTGCCGCGCAGCACATCGGCGACGGCCCGCAGTGCCTGGTCCCCGGTGGCGTGGCCGAACTCGTCGTTGACCGACTTGAAGTGATCGACGTCGATCATCAGGACGGCGAGCTCGTGGTTCTGCCCGCTCTCCAACAGCCCGCGGAGATGACGCATCAGATAACGCTGATTGTAGAGCCCGGTCAGCGGATCGATCAGCGCCATCTCGAGCGCCGTACCGAAATCGGCGCGCAACCGATCCTGGTAGACCTTGCGCCGGATCTGGTTGCGCGCCCGGGCTCGCAGCTCGTTCTCGTCGAGCGGCAACACCAGCCAGTCGTTGGCGCCGAGATCGAAGCCGCGCAAGATGTTGTCGCGCTCCTCCGGCTCGGCGACCAGCAGCATCGGGACCTCGTGGGTGGCGTCGGCGGCGCGCAGGGACGAGGCGAGCCTCAGCGGGTCTTCCTCGATCAGCGACAGGCTCAGGACGATGAGGTCGAACGGGATGGCCGCCGTGAGTTCCGTGGCTTCGGCGCCGGTGCGGGCGCGCCCCGCGATGATGCCGTCGCGTCCGAGCGCCTGCTGGATCGTCTGGGCGCCGAGATCCCAGTCATCGACGACCAGGGCACGCGCGCCGGCGACCGAAGGGGGGGCCACGCTCTCGCTGGTCAGCCCCAGGGCCCGGGCGGTCTCACCGCGCGCGCGCCATTCATCGAGCAATCGCTTCAGCCGGACCAGGCTGCGCACCCGGGCCATCAGCGTCTCGTACTCGACCGGTTTGGTCAGGAAGTCATCGGCCCCTGACTCCAGCCCGCGAAGCCTCTCGGCAGGTTCGCCGAGCGCGGTGACCATGACAACGGGGATGTGCAATGTCGTCGGGTCTTCCTTGAGCCGACGGCAGCACTCGAAGCCGTCCATCCCCGGCATCATGACATCGAGCAGGATGAGATCCGGCTGCCAGCCCAGCGCCATGCGCAATGCCTCGAACCCGTCCTTCGCGCTGGCGACCTGGTAGTACTCCGCCGAAAGCTTGGCCTCCAGCAGGCGCGTGTTGGCCGGCACGTCGTCGACGATGAGGATCCTGGCGGTCATAAGCTGCGGTTCGCCTTAACTACTCTCGCGTGGCGCAAACTGGCGCTGAATACGTCAGGTCAACTTAACCGACGGTTGCATTCCGGGAAAGCAAGCCAAATGGCCCGCCAGGTCGCAACGTATGCCGGATTGAACCTGGAGGACCTGTTTCCCGACCTCGGTATACATCGTTATGAATTAATAATGTCAACTCCGTGGCTGACTTGCCTTTCCTCCGCGCTTCAGGTCGCTGCGACGCCGGTGGTCGCTTCCCAATCGACCGCCTTCTGGTAGGCATAGGCAACGCGCAGCAGCAGCGGATCGGCCAGGAAATTGCCGACCAGTTGCAGGCTGATCGGCATCCCGTCCACCTTGCCGCAGGGCACCGCAATCGCCGGATGGCCGGTGTAGTTGGTAGGCTTGGTGTTGTAGGCCATCGGCAGCAGCATCCAGTTGCGGCGCAGGCTGGCCAGGATCGCCTCGGACGGATCGGTCGGCTCCGGCTCCACCGGCGAGGCAATGTTGCGCACGGTCGGCAGCACCAGCACGTCGACCTTGGCCAGCGCCCGGTCGAACGCCGCGACATAGGACGGCCGGACGTTGTGCGCCTTGGCATACACGCCACCGTGGTAGGTGCGCCGCGACAACTCCGCGACCAGATGGCTCAGCTTGGTCCGCGGCGGCATCAGGTCGCCGTGCGCGCGCCACATCCGGTCGATCGCGGTGATGATCGAGGCGGGGTAATACGTCTTCGCGCCGATGCCGAAGAAGCTCGTGTCATGGATCGACCGGGCGCCCTCGAGCACCAGCGCCGCGTACACGCTGTCGATCTGGGCATGCTGCGGCACGGAGATCCTGCTGACCTCGGCCCCCAGCTTCTCCAGAACGGATACCGCCGCCAGGACACCCTCGGTCACCCCCGGCTCGATCGGCTCGGCGAAGCCCTCCTCCAGGATGCCGATGCGCAATCCCCTCACGCCGCCATCCAGGTCGGACAGCGCGTCGATGCTCTCCGGGATGCCACGGCCCTGGCGCGGGTCCAGGTCGTCGTATCCGGCCACCGCCTGCAAGGCGGCTGCGACGTCCGGCACGGTGCGCGCCATCGGTCCGACGTGATCCACGCTGGGTTCGGCGGCGAAGCCGACCGCGAAGTGCGACACCAGCCCGAAGGTCGGTTTCAGGCCGACCACGCCACAATGGGCCGCCGGCAGCCGGATCGACCCGCCCTGGTCGCCACCGAACGAGATGTCCACTTCTCCGGCGGCCAGCGCTGCCGCGGAGCCCGATGACGACCCGCCGGTAATCCGCGCCGGATCGTGCGGGTTGAGCGGCTTGCCGTAGTCGCCCATGAACCCATTCATCATGTGCTTGCCGGTGACCTTTGCGCCGGCCGCGAGTACCCGGGACACCACGGTCGCGTCCAC
>JANWJK010000254.1 GCA_025452005.1 Acetobacteraceae bacterium
ATGGCCTCGACGTCGACTGGGCGAGCGAGGTGGTGGTGACCTCCGGCGCCACCGAGGCGATCACCGCCTGCCTGATGACGGTGCTGAACCCGGGCGACGAGGTCGTGCTGATCGAGCCGCTCTACGATACCTACGCCCCTGTGGCCCGCCTGGTGGGCGCCGTGCCGCGCTTCGTCCGGCTGGAGCCGCCGGACTGGGCACTGCCCCGCGGCGCGCTCGCCGATGCGTTCGGGCCGGCCACCAAGGCGATCCTGCTGAACTCGCCGATGAACCCGTGCGGCAAGGTGTTCACCGCGGAGGAACTGGGCTTCATCGCCGAACTGGTGTTGCGCCACGATGCCTACGCAATCTGCGACGAGGTCTACGAGCACCTGACCTTCGACGGTGTCCGCCACATCCCGCTGATGACGCTTCCTGGCATGCGCGAGCGGACCATGCGGATCGGCAGCGCCGGCAAGACGTTCTCGCTGACCGGCTGGAAGGTGGGCTACGTGACCGCGGCGCCGCCGCTGGCGACCAATGTGGCGAAGGCGCACCAGAACCTGACCTTCACCACCGCACCCAACCTGCAACGGGCGGTGGCGGTTGGGCTGGGGAAGGACGATGCCTACTTCGCCTCGCTGTCCGGGGCCTTGCAGGCCAAGCGCGACCGGCTGGCGGCGGGGCTGGCCGACCTCGGCCTGACTGTGCTCCCCGCCAAGGGCAGCTACTTCATAACCACGGACTTCCGCCCGCTTGGCTTCAATGGCGACGACGTGGCGTTCTGCCGCCACATCACCGAGCATGCCAAAGTGACGGCGATCCCGGTCTCGGCGTTCTACGACGCGCCGGATGCGCCCAGCCACTATGCGCGCTTCGCATTCTGCAAACGCGACGAGGTGCTGGACGAGGCGACGGCTCGTCTGCGGGCCCACTTCAGGGCTCGCACCTGAACCGGAGGCGAAGCCCGGTAGTGTCTTAGTTTGAAATTGGCCCCGGCTTCTGCTGGCGTGGCTTGCAGGGCCGCCAGCTTTCGGCTTTAGGCATCATCCCTGGCCCTCACTCAGGCGGCCGAATGTCGACTGCTGGTGAGACTGGCGAAACACCCGTATGGGTCGTCAGATGGTGCGGTGGCCGCCGTGAAATCCTGAGTCCGGTAATGATCGCTCCGCCCCCCACGACGATGCCAAGGGAGACCACTGCGGCGATAATCAGTATTTCCGCAAACATATGTTGTGCTCCCCCCTGACGCTGGCTTTCCGCTGAGCATACGGGAACCGAGGGCGCCGCGCGATTGCCTTGATTGGAGCGCAGCAGCTCTCAAACTGAGACCTGCCCGAAGCCCCGAGGCGTTGACGACGGCCGGGTGAAGGGCCTAAAGCCGGCCCCCCGGATGGCGGACATAGCTCAGTTGGTAGAGCGCCAGGTTGTGGTCCTGGATGTCACGGGTTCGAGTCCCGTTGTTCGCCCCATCCGCGCCGCAGCCTGGCATGGAAGCCCCGCACCGGCTCGTCGACATTCCGCAACGACAGGTCGCCCGCATCCTCGAACAGCAGTCGCGGGTCCCTGACCGAGACGAACACCGCCTGAGAGACGAGCACGCCGCCGGGTCGGGCGACCGCCTCGAGCCGCGCGGCGATGTTGACGCTGTGCCCGAAGACGTCATGCGCCTCCACGATTACATCGCCCAGGTTCACGCCGACGCGGAACTCGAAGCGTCTTGCACGCGCGCGGCGAGCGTTCCAGACGCGAACGGCCTCCTGGAACCTGACCGCGAACCACACAGCCTGCGTCGCGCTCGGGAATTCGGCCAGGAAACCATCGCCGGTATGCTTGAAGACGCGTGCACCATGCCTTGCCAGACCGGGCTCCAGGACGCCGCGGCGCAGCGCCGCCGAACGCGCATGGGTACCGGCCTCATCGCTGGCCATCTGCCTTGTGTAGTCGACCATGTCGGCAGCAACGATTGCGGCCAGCCGCGGGGCAGGAGACCCGACCCCGACGTTGCCGTCGTCGCTGACCAGCCGCAGATCCGGCTGATGCTGTCTCGACTTTTGCTGTCCCTGCCGGGATGGCTCTGCCAGGTCCTCGGCAAATCGACTTGGCACGACGGCTCGCATGACACGTCTCTCCGGAGAGAGATGACATGGACGGAGTTGATTGAGAGAAGGGCCCCGTCCGACGATCCGAGGGGCCCGTCTTGTGCCGAACGACTAGCTTTCCGTCGGCAACAGTACAGACTCCTCCACACCACCGCTGCAAATGGGTGCAGCGGTGCGCGTGTACGTCCCACACGAGAGAAGAAGGAACCATGACATGCGCGCCGCCTACACGCATTTCGGAAATTGGTAAAGCGGATTTTGGCTGCCGCGATAATATTTGCAGATCGTCCGCGGAGGCTGCTCTCTGTGGCAATATGTTGCGCATGATACCGAATACGGTTGCCGCTTTGGTCCTCGCCGGTGGCGGCGCAAGGCGCCTGGGTGGCGTGGACAAGCCGTTGCTGCGGGTGGCGGGTGTGCCGATCCTCGCCCGCGTGCTGGCAACGCTGCGAACCGACGGACACGCCATCGCCATCAGCGCCAACGGCGATGCGGCGCGCTTCGCCGAATTTGGCCTGCCGGTCCTGGCGGATGGAGCGTTCCGCGGCGAGGGCCCGCTCGCCGGTGTCCTTGCCGGGCTTGATTGGGCGGCGACGCGTGGTGCCGACGCGCTGCTGACCGTGCCGGGCGATACGCCATTCGTGCCTGTCGGCCTTGCCGCGGCACTCGCGCCGTCCCCGGCCTGCGCTGCGAGTAACGGGCGGCCGCACCACCTGGTCGCGCTATGGCCGGTGGCCTGCCGCGACGCACTCCGCCAGCTCCTGTCGGCACCGGGACGACGCGACATCGCCAGCTTCGCCGGCGGCATCGGCGTGCGACGGGTTGATTTTGCCGTTGCGAAATGTGACCCCTTCCTCAACGTCAACACGCCGGAGGATCTGGCACTGGCGAGGGCCATCGCGGAGGGGGAGAAAGGATGAAGACGGTCGCGATCGGCGGCCTGGGAGCGATCGGCCTGAAGCTGGCGCGTGCGCTGGATGCCGGCGTGGACGGGCTGCGGCTTGTCGCCGTTGCGGCCCGCGATCAGGTCAAGGCGGAGAACAACCTGCGCGGCTTCCGTGCGCCACCGCGCGTCGTGACGCTTCATGGCCTCGCGGAGGCCGACATCGTTGTCGAGGCGGCGCCCGCCGCGGTGTTCGAACAGATCGCCTCCGCCGCCATCGAGGCGGGACGCATCTTCGTTCCAGCGTCTGTGGGTGCGCTGCTGCCGCGCATGCACCTGGTGCGCCGGGCGCACGAGACCGGCGCGCGCATCGTGGTGCCGACCGGCGCGCTGCTCGGCCTCGACGCGGTGCGCGCCGCGGCCGAGGGCCGGGTGGACAGCATCGCCATAGAGAGCCGCAAGCCGCCGCGCGGTCTCGAGGGCGCGCCCTATCTGGTAAAGCACGGCATCGACGTGAGCGGACTTACCGCGCCGCTTCGCGTATTCGAGGGCAACGCCTTCGATGCCGCCGCCGGCTTCCCCGCCAACGTCAACGTCGCCGCCGCACTGGCGCTGGCCGGCATCGGCCCCGCGGAGACCCGCGTCGAGATCTGGGCGGATCCGGGCATCGACCGCAACACGCACACGATCCGCGTGGAGGCCGAGGCGGCGCGCTTCACCATGACGATCGAGAACGTGCCGAGTGCGGAGAACCCGCGTACCGGGCAGATCACCGCTCTGTCGATGCTGGCCTGCCTGCGTGGACTGGTGGCGACGCTCAAGGTCGGAACGTAGCGGGCGCCAATGCTGGCGGAGCTGCTGTATTTCGTCTCGATCGCGCTGTTCGGTTTCGTGATCCTGGGTGCCGCGCAGTTGCCGAACGACATGTGGCTGGTCGCCGGCATCTTCCCGGTCTTCATCGCGATGATCGTCGGCTTCATGATGTGGGTCTATGCCTGGTCGGAGTTTGGCCTCGCCGTGAGCATCGGGTCGCTGGTCGTGGCGATCGTCGCGGCGGTGCCGGTGCGACGTCTGCTGTCCACGCGCAACCTGTTCATAGCGATCTGCGCCACGGTCGTGCTCGGCCTGATCTGCGCGCGCTTCGCCTTTCTGGCCGCCGATCTCGGCTGATTGCTTGACAGTCCGCCACCGGCCGATATCAGTTCACGGCCAACCGAGGGGGCTTTCGATGCAACGTCCGATGCTGGCGATCGCGGCATTCGTGCTGGCGGTCTGGGGTGGTTCCGTGCGCGCCGCGGATGAAGTGGTGATCGGTGCGCTGTATCCGATGACCGGGCCGAACGCGCAGGTCGGCGCGGATGCGAAGGCGGCGATGGAGACCGGCGCCGAGATCGTCAACGGCAGCCACAACATTCCGATGCTGCTGGGCAAAGGTGGCGGCCTCGACCGGCTGGGCGGTGCCAAGGTGCGGCTGATCTTCGCCGACCATCAGGGCGATCCGCAGAAGGCGCGCGCCGAGGCGGAACGGCTGATCACCCAGGAACACGTGGTGGCGCTGATCGGCTCGTATCAGAGCGCCACCGCGGCGACGATCTCGCAGGTCGCCGACCGCTACGAGGTGCCGTACATGTCGGCCGACAACTCGTCGCCGAGCCTCAACCAGCGTGGGCTGAAATGGTTCTTCAGGACCTCGCCGCACGACATCATGTTCACCCAGGCGATGTTCGACTTCTTCCGCGACATCGGCGCGAAGACCGGCCGCAAGGTGCAGAGCGTCGTGCTGTTCCACGAGGACACGATCTTCGGCACCGACAGCGCCAATGCGCAGCGGCAGATGGCGGAGGCCGCGGGGATCAAGGTTGCGGCGGACATCCGCTATCGCGGCAACTCGCCATCGTTGTCGGCCGAGGTGCAGCAGATCAAGGCGGCGGATGGCGATGTGATCATGCCCTCCTCCTACACGTCGGATGCGATCCTGCTGATGCGCGGGCTGCACGATGTGGGCTACACGCCAAGGGCGATCATGGCGCAGTCGGCCGGCTTCGCCGAACAGGCGCTGATCGACGCGGTTGGGCCGCTGGTCGAGGGTGTGATGAGCCGATCGGCGTTCGCACTCGATGCGGCGAAGGCGCGGCCGGCGATTCCGGCGGTGAACGCGCTGTACCGTGCGCGCAACAACAAGGACCTGAACGACAACACCGGGCGCGAGATCACCGCGCTGATGGTGCTGGCCGACGCGATCAATCGCGCCGGTTCGACGGATCCCGAGAAGCTGCGCGCGGCACTCGTGGCGACCGACGTTCCGGGCGATCAGACGATCATGCCGTGGAAGGGTGTGAAATTCGACGCCACCGGTCAGAACATCGCGGCGACACCGGTGATCCAGCAGATCAAGGACGGCAAGTACCACACGATCTATCCGTTCGATGTGGCGGTACAGGACGCGATGTGGAACGTCGGAAAGTGAGACGTTGAGGAGTATGGCGGCGGAATACTCCCCCTCCCCTCGCGGGAGGGGGTTGG
>JANWJK010000255.1 GCA_025452005.1 Acetobacteraceae bacterium
CGATGCTGCGCGCAGACCCGCCAGAACGCGCCTGCGTCCGGTGTGCCGACCGGCTTGCCCTCGTACATCACGCTGGTGCAGCCGCGCAGCAGGGGCGCATAGACGATGTAGGAGTGGCCCACCACCCAGCCGACGTCGGACGCCGCCCAGTACACGTCGCCGGCGTCCACGCCGTAAAGCATGCGCATCGAGTTCCACAGCGCGACCGCATGCCCGCCGTTGTCGCGCACCACGCCCTTCGGCCGTCCCGTGGTGCCCGAGGTGTAGAGGATGTAGAGCGGATCGGTCGCCGCCACGGGGACCGGGTCGTGCGGTGACGCCGCCGCCTCCGCCTCCGCGAGATCGTGGTCGCGCCCGGCGACCAGTTCGGCGCGTTCGGCATCGCGCTGAAGGATCAGGCAGGCGTCGGGTTTGTGCGGTGACAGCGCGATCGCCGCGTCGAGCAGCGGCTTGTATTTCACCACGCGTCCCGGCTCGAGCCCGCAGGACGCCGAGATGATCACCTTCGGTTTGGCGTCGGCGATGCGCGAGGCCAGCTCGGCCGCAGCGAAGCCGCCGAACACCACGGAATGGATCGCACCCAACCGTGCACAGGCCAGCATGCCGATCGCGGCTTCCGGCACCATCGGCAGGTAGATCACCACCCGATCGCCACGCGCAACGCCGAGTGCCGCCAGTGCACCGGCGAGTTTCGCGGTGCGCGCCTGCATCTGGCGATAGCTGAATGTTTCGATCCGCCCGGTCATCGGGCTGTCCCAGATCAGCGCTGCCTGATCGCCGCGCCCGGCCAGCACGTGGCGATCGATGCAGTTGAAGCAGGTATTCATCGTCGCACCGGGGAACCAGCGTCCGTACGGCCCGCTCGAGCCGTCGAACACGCTGTCCCAGCGCCGCTCCCAGGTGATGCCTTCGGCGACCCCGGCCCACCACGCCTCCGGGTCGGCGCGCCAGGCGGCATAGGCTTCGGCATACCCCGACGCGGGCGCGGCATCGTTCATCACGGCCTCCCTGTGCAGCGCGGCCAGCATGCCGCCGCGCGGGGCAGTCCGGCAATCGGGCCCGGCGAAGTCGTTAACGCAAAGTAAACCGGTGCCGCGCCATCACGGGATACTTGTTGGCAATGGAGATGGCCCATGTCGCAGGCGTTGCGCGGCACTTCGGTTCCCATGGAAGTCATCATCCACGACCTGCTGGCGGCGCTGGACCGGGCCGCGGCGGCCTCTCTGGCGGGCGGCATCATTGCTTCGTCCGGTCAGGCGCATACCCCGGCGCAGGCGATCGCGGTGCAGAAGGAGGTGCTGCGGACGATGTTCTCGCCACGCCAGTGACGGCGACATAGGCGGGGCAATCCTGGGCGGGTCGGCTATGATGGGCGGATGCGCCTGCCCACCGCCCTGATCCCGCTCCGCAATTCGACCTTCCGTGGCCGGTGGCTCGCCAATGTGGTGGCCTGGCTCGGGACCTGGTTGCAGAACACCGGTGCCGGCTGGCTGATGACTAGCCTCGCGCCACAACCCTTCATCGTCGCCATGGTGCAGGCGGCAACCATCATGCCGGTGTTCCTCCTGGCGTTGCCGGGCGGGGCGCTCGCCGACATCGTGGACCGGCGGATATTCCTGATCGCCACGCAGGTCTGGACGATCGTTGCCGCCATCGCGCTCGCCACACTGACCGTCGCCGGCGCCATGACCGCGTCCTGGCTGCTGGCGCTCACCTTCGCGATCGGTATCGGCTCGGCGCTGACCGGGCCGGCATGGAGCGCCATCGTGCCGGAACTGGTGCCGCGCGAGGACCTGATCCAGGCCATCGCACTCAACGGCATCGGCTTCAACCTGACCCGCGCGATCGGGCCGGCGATCGCCGGCATCCTGATCCTGCTGGGCGGCTCCAGCCTTGCCTTCTCGCTGTACGCGGTGTCGATCGTCGCGGTGCTGTCGGCGCTGTTCACCTGGCATCGTGGCCGCCGCTTCACCGGCCTGCCGCGCGAGCATCTGCTGTCTGCGATGCGCGCGGGCGTGCGCTTCGTGCGCAACACGCCCGCCATCCAGTACGCGATGGTGCGCACAATCGCCTACTCGATCCCCGCCGCGGCACCCTGGGCGCTTCTGCCGCTGCTGGTCCGTGTGCATCTCGGCCTGGGGCCGGGGATGTATGGCCTGATCCTCGGCATGATGGGAATCGGCGGCGTCACCTCGGGGATGCTGTTGCCGCTGGTCCGCGGCCGCTTCAGCCGCGGCACCACCGTGATCGGCTGCTCGCTGTTCTCCTGCGCGGGCATCGCACTGCTCGGCGCGACGCATCACTGGCTGCCGGCGGCATTCGGCATGCTGCTGTTCGGCGTGGGATGGACCTCGGCCTACGCCACCATTCAGGCCGCCGCCCAACTCGTCTGCCCGCCATGGGTCCGTGCTCGGGCGCTTTCGATCTACCAACTGGCGCAGAACGGCGCGCTGACGGCCGGGTCGTTCGCGTGGGGCTGGCTGGGCGACTATGCCGGGCTGCCGGACACGCTGCTGGTGGCCGCCGGCATCGGCCTCTGCCTTGCACTCATCGTGCGCAAGTATTCGATCGATCTCTCGATGCAGCGAGCGCCGGCCGAGCCGGTGGAACCGCTGCCGCTACCGGAAGCACCTGCCGCCGAACTTGTGCCGTTGCTCCGCCGCGTGCGCGGCCGGGTGATGGAGACCGTGCACTACCGGGTGAAGCAGCAGGAGCGCGGTGAATTCCTTGCCGCCATGGCCGAGGTCCGCAAGGTGCGCGGCCGTGCTGGTGCCATGTTCTGGCAGCTCTATGAGGATGTGGCGCATCCGGAGGGCTGGATGGAGGTGTGGTCGATGGAGAGCTGGACCGATCACCTGCGCGAGGTCACGCGGCTGTCCGAGGACGACCGCGCGACGCTGGCTCGCGCGGGCGTGTACCAGTGCGGCGGCGACGGACCTCGGCCGGCGCGCTACATCGCGGTCGATCCACACTGAAGGAACGGCGATGAGCGCATCGGCGATCAGCGTGCCGCAGGCCAATCCCGGTGCCGGCTATCGCGCACTGCGCGGCGAGATCGATGTAGCCGTGGCGCGGGTACTGGAGTCCGGCTGGTACATCCTGGGCCAGGAGGTGCGCGCCTTCGAGGCGGAGTTCGCCGCCTGGCTGGGCGCGACCGCGGCGGTGGGCTGCGGCAACGGCACGGATGCACTGGCGCTGGCGCTGCGCGCTCTCGGTGTCGGGCCAGGCATGAGTGTGGTGACGGTCTCGCACACCGCGGTTGCCACGGTGGCCGCAATCGAAATGGTCGGGGCGACGCCGCTGCTGATCGACATCGAGCCGGATTATTACACGATGGACCCCGGCGAACTGGCCGAGGTGCTGGCGCATCCGCCGGCCGGCGTCCCGCCGATCCGCGCGGTGATCCCGGTGCATCTCTACGGCCAGCCGGCCGCTATCGAACCGATCGTTGCGGTGTGCCGCCGGCATGGCGTCCCGGTGATCGAGGACTGCGCGCAGGCGCATGGCGCTACCATCGCCGGCCGCAAGGTTGGCACCTTCACCGAGGTCGCCGCGTTCAGCTTCTATCCGACCAAGAATCTCGGCGCGCTGGGCGACGGCGGCATGGTGGCGATGCGGGATGCGGGCACCGGCACCGCAATTGCGGCGCTGCGCCAGTACGGCTGGCGCAGCCACTACATCAGCGACGCGATCGGCGTGAACAGCCGGCTCGACGAAATGCAGGCAGCCATCCTGCGCGTGAAGCTGCAACATCTCGATGCCCAGAATGCCCGGCGCCAGACGATCGCGGCAGCGTACGATGCCGCCCTGCGTGGGGCATCGTTGGCGCCGCCGGCCCGACGCGGCGACGCCGGCCATGTGTTCCATCTCTATGTGCTGCGTGTGCCGGAGCGTGCCGCGTTGCAGGCGCGGCTGCGCGAGGCGGGGATCGGCACCGGCATCCACTATCCGGTCCCGGTTCATCTACAGCCGGCATATCGCGGACGACTGCCGGTCGGACCCGCGGGCTGCCGGGCGACGGAGATCGCCGCCGAACAGGTACTGAGCCTGCCGATCTACCCGGAACTGACAGACGCTCAGGTCGCGCAGGTGTGCGAGGCGCTGCGGCGTCTCTGATTACTTCGGCACAACCTTCGGGTCGCCGCCCGGCGTGCCTGGTGGCGGTATGACCGACATCGTGCCTTGGGCGCGCGGCGGCACCGGCACCTGGATCCCCGGATCGACCGCCGGCGGCTTCAGCGTCCCCTGCTGCTGCGACAGCTTGTCGCTCAGCGTGTTGTTGCCGGCGGCCGGCGTGCGGTCGGCGGGAGCGATCAACTCCGGCGGCGGTTGCGAAGCGCTGGGCGGCGCCACCGGCGGATGCGTCTCCTGCGGCGGCGCCGGCTGTGGGTTTTGCGCGCCCGCGATGCATGGCAACGCCAGGCATGACAGAGCGCCGAGCAGCAGTCTGGTCCGTCTCATCATTTCCCCAGAACGTCGCAGGCCGGACGACGTTCCCGGATCACATGGATGCGATGATCAGTCCTTCCACGTCTTCCATGGCGCGTCGCCCGACGACCACAACGCCTCGAGCGTCGTCCTGTCGCGCAGCGTGTCCATGGGCTGCCAGAAGCCGGTGTGGCGGTAGGCGAACAACTCGCCGTCGCGCGCCAGGCTTTCGAGCGGCTCGGTCTCCCATGGCATGTCGTCGCCGGCGATGCGCTCCAGGACATCGGGATGCAGTACGAAGAAGCCGCCGTTGATCAATGCGTTGTCGCCGGGCGGCTTCTCGCTGAAGCGGACCACGCGGTCATCCTGCAACAGCAGTGCGCCATAGCGACCCGGCGGCGTCACCGCGGTCACCGTGGCCAGCCCTCCGTGACGCTGGTGGAACGCGATCAGCGCATCGATGTCGATATCGGCCACGCCATCGCCATAGGTCATGCAGAAACTCTCGTCCGGATCGAGATAGCGGCTGACGCGCTTCAACCGCCCGCCTGTCATGGTGTCGAGGCCGGTATCGACCAGCGTCACGCGCCACGGTTCGGCATAGTTTGTATGGTAGGTGATCTTGCAGGTGCGTGCGTCCACCGTGAGGTCGGACTCATGCATCACGTAGTTGGCGAAATATTCCTTGATCATATAGCCACGATAGCCGAGGCAGACGATGAAGTCGGTCACGCCGTAGGCGGTGTAGATGTTCATCACGTGCCAGAGGATCGGCCGCCCGCCGATCTCGATCATGGGCTTTGGCCGCAGATGCGATTCTTCGGCAATGCGTGTGCCCATGCCGCCGGCGAGAATCACCGCTTTCATCACGTAGCCTCGATCAGCGCCGCTTGAGAAAACACTTTGGCCAATAGGTGACCCGGCTGCGAACGGCGCCTTCGTTGAAGGGGAAGCCGGGCTCTTCCAGCACAAAGTCGGGATTGTGCGCCAGGAACGCATCGACCGCCGCGACCGGGTTGTTCCAGGTCCAGTCGGGCGCGGTACGCGGCGCGCCGGCGAGCTGCGCCATGATGCCGTCGCACGCCACGATGTACGAACCCGGCGTGACCAAGGGCGCGAACAGGTCGAGCTCCGCCGCGACGTGCGCGCGGCTGTGATTGGAATCGAGTACCACCAGCACGCTCTCCCCGGGCGCAATCCCGTGGCGCACCGCGGCCAGCGTGCCGGGTGCGGCGGAACTGCCCTGGATCAGCGTGATGCGAGAGGCAAGCGGATGCGCCTCGATCGCAATGCGGTTGTGCCGGCGGATCTCGATATCGATGCCGATGACGCGGCCATGGTCCATGGCCTCGAACAGGCTCGCGTAGAACACGAGTGAGCCGCCGTGTGCCACGCCGGTCTCCACGATCACATCGGGCCGCACGCGCCAGATCACCTCCTGGATGCGGATCATGTCCTCCGGCAACTGGATCACCGGGCGGCCCATCCAGGTGAAGCCGTAGACGTACTTCACGTCCCAGCCGCAGCGCAGCCAGGCGGCGGACACCGCCTCGAACGCCTCGGGTGTGTCCAGCGCATGTTCCTCCGCCGTGCCGTCGGCGTGGTGGACGGTTACGCGGCCATGGGCCTCATCGATGGTGAGCATCGGTATTCCTGGACAGCGGCCAGCAGGGCGGGCAGGTCGGCGACGAGATTGCTGGCGGTTGGGCCGAACTCGGCGTCGAGCCGCACGGTGTCGATCGGCGGCTGCCGTACCGTCGGCGCATTGGGCGCGAAGCCGATGCGCCAGCCGGTGATGTCGCACAGGCAGGACGCGATGTCGGAGTGGCTGGTGTTTGTGCCGGCGGCGACGTTGTAAATCCGCTGCCGGCCGCGTGTTGCGATCGCCGGCAGCAGCCGCACCACCGCGGCGACGTTCACATAGTCCTTGGCGGAAGCAGGACCCTGGCGAAACTCTACTCCGCCGGTAGCGCCGCCTTCGCGCAGCACCTGACCCAGGAATGTGTCCGCCGACATGTCGGTGCCGTAGACGTTCGACAGCCGAACCACCCGCGTTGCGGCGCATGGATGGGCGAGACACAGCGCCTCCCCGGCCAGCTTCGTAGGGTTGTAGAGATCGGAGGGATCGGCGGGCACCGTCGGCAGCATCGCGTCCTCGCGCGTGGTTCCGGCGCGGGCATACACCCGCGTGGACGAGAGCAGCAGGAACGATTCGAACCGCAACTCCGCGAGGCAGCGTGCGACAAGACCTACATGCGCTTCCGCCGTGTCCAGCGGTCGCACACGGAAATCGCCCGTGAGGCCGATGCAGTCGATGAC
>JANWJK010000256.1 GCA_025452005.1 Acetobacteraceae bacterium
CCCCTCCGGGGTGCGCACCATGCCGGTGGAAGCCACCGAGAACGTTGCACCCGTCGTCTTCTGGGTGAAGGAACTGCGTGCCGATTCAGGCGGCGCCGGCCGCACCCGTGGCGGCACCGGGCAGACCATGGAGGTCGCCGCCAAGAGCGACCTGGAATTCGCGGTCAACGCCACCTTCGATCGCGTCGCCAACGCACCAAAAGGCCGCGAGGGCGGGCTGAACGGCGCGGCCGGCGTGGTCGCGCTGAAGTCCGGGAAGACGCTGCGCACCAAGGGCTTCCAGGTGATCCCGGACGGCGATCGGTTGATTCTGAAACTACCCGGCGGCGCCGGGATGGGCGATCCGATCTCTCGTGATCCTGCGCTGGTGGCCCGTGACGTCCGCGACGGCCTCGTTTCGCCGGAGAATGCGCGGGCGCTCTACAAAGTGGCGGTCAGCCCCGACGGAACTCTGGACGAGGCGGCGACAACGATGTTACGGACGTAACCGACAACCACAGGAAACGCCCTTACGTGCCGAACGGCCGTCGAGGTGCATACCGAGGAGCACCCATGGAAGCGGCCATCGAAAAATCGGCCATGCGCAAGATTTACCTGCGCCTCTTGCCGTTCGCGATCTTCACCTACTTCCTGGCCTATATCGACCGGATCAACGTCAGCTTCGCCGGTCTGACGATGCGCGGCGACCTTGGCATGTCCGCCACGGCCTTCGGTTTCGCCGCCGGCACGTTCTATTGGGGATACTTCATCTTTGAAGTGCCCAGCAACGTGATCATGGAGAAGGTCGGGGCGCGACTGTGGATCGCGCGCATCATGATCACCTGGGGCATCTTCGCCGGCCTGACCGCCCTGGTGACCGGTTCCACCAGTTTTGCCGTCGTACGCTTCCTGCTTGGTGCCGCCGAAGCCGGCTTCTTCCCCGGCATCGTGCTCTATTTCACCTACTGGTTCCCGGCGCATCACCATGGACGCATCGTCTCGGGCTTCCTGATCGGCCTGCCGATCGCGGTGGCCGGCGGCGCACCGATCTCCACTGCGCTTCTCGGGCTCGAGGGTGTGTGGGGCCTTCACGGCTGGCAATGGATGTACATCGCCGAAGGAGTTCCCACCGTCCTGATCGGCATCCTCACCTTCTTTGTCCTCACCGACAGACCGGAGCAGGCAACTTTCCTGACCGGCGAAGAAAAGGCCTGGCTCAGTAACAGGCTGTTGTCCGAGCGCAGGGCCAAGGAGGCGGTGCGGACATTCAGCCTGTGGCAGGGAATGTTCGACAAGAAGGTGCTGCTGCTGGCGCTGAACTATTTCGGCATCGTCGTCGCGAGCCTGGGCGTGCTGATCTTCGTGCCGCAGATCATCAAGTCGCTTGGCAACGTGAGCAACATGGCCGTGGGCTGGCTCACCATGATCCCCTATATCACCGGCGGCATCGGCCTGATCGTCTGGGGCAAGATATCCGACCGCATGAACGAGCGCCGATGGAACCTGCTCGGCGCCTGTCTGGTGTCCACCATCGGGCTGGTCATTACCGGGATGACGATGGGCACGTGGTGGGCGATGGTTGGGCTATCGATCGCCACTTTCGGCTTCTACGGCTCCAAAGGACCGTTCTGGGCAATGCCGCCGATGTTCCTGACCGGCACCGCCGCCGCGGCCTCCATCGCATGGATCAATTCGATCGGCAATCTGGGTGGGTTCTTTGGACCCTGGTACGTCGGCGTGGTGAAGGACCTGACCGACAGCTTCGCTGGCGGCCTATACGGCCTGGCCTTCCTGTGTCTGATCTCGTCGTTCGTCTGTGCGTTCTTCTTGCACATCCCCGATCCTATTCGCGCCCGGACACAACTGGCCGAGTCGCAGGCAGACTAGCCGGAGCGTTGCATTAAAGCGTCAGCTATGCTGTCCTATTATCCATGGACAGCGCCCTGGCATCTTTGTTCGGCTTCTCGGTCGCGATGTACATCACGCCAGGCCCGAACAACGTGATGGTGGCGGCCTCTGCCGCCAATCACGGCATCCGCTCGACCGTGCCGCACATGTTCGGCATCGCGGTCGGGTTCTCAGTGATGCTGACCTTGGTGTGCGCGGGTCTCGGCTCCGCATTGGTGAACTGGCCGTTGCTGCTGCCGATCTTCCGTTGGCTGGGCGCCGCGTGGCTTGCCGTGCTTGCCTGGCAGATCGCCATCGCGCCGGCACCCGGCGAGGGCGGCCGTGGCCGCGTTCTCGGCTTCCTCGGCGCAGCGGCATTCCAATGGGTCAATCCTAAGGCCTGGCTGATCGCCGCCGGCGCAGCCGGTGAATATCTGTCACCGAACCATCCGCTCCCGTTGCAGCTTGCGCGCATCTTCGTTGTCTTCCTCGCCGTCGGCATGCCCTGCCTGCTGGTGTGGGCGCTGCTTGGCAGCGGCGCCGGCCGGCTGCTGCATTCTCCCCTGCGGTTGCGCGCGTTCAACATCGCCATGGCGCTGCTGCTTGTCGCATCGCTTGTGCCGGTGTTGATTGAAGGCTGAGCGAGGGAGCAGACACGATGAAGATCACCCGCATCGATGCGTTCCAGGTCCGCTGGACACCGGACGAGAAGCCGACGCAGCACAGCGCCTTTGTGCGCATCCATACCGATGACGGCATCGATGGGATCGGCGAGGCATCGCCGATGCAGGGTGGCCTTGCCTCGTTGGGCATCATCCACCACGACCTCGCACCCGCGCTGATCGGCAAGGACCCGCTGGATCATGCGGTGCTGCTGGACACGCTGCTGCACACCTGCGTCAAACTGGGACCGGAAGGCGCTCTGACCGGAGCACTGGCCGCGCTCGACATCGCGATGTGGGACATCAAGGGCAAGCTCACCGGTCTGCCGATCTACAAGCTGCTTGGCGGCGCGTGGCGCACGAAGCTGCCGTTCTACGCCTCGATCGGCGGCAACGGCGATCGCAGCCTGGATGACGTGCTGCGTGTGGTCGAGGCGCGAATGAAGGACCAGCCCGCCGCGATCAAGATCCGCTTCGACAATCCGCGCACGTTGCTCGACCGCGACATTCCCGGCGACATCGCCAAGGCGCGGGCAGTGCGGAAACTGGTGGGCAATGGGTTCCCGCTCGCGTTCGATGCCAACAACGGCTTCACCACCGGTGGTGCCATCCGCGTCGGCCGCGCGCTGGAGGAGCTTGGCTTCTGGTGGTTCGAAGAGCCGGTGCAGCACTACCACGTCAAGGCGATGGGCGAGGTGGCGCGTGCGCTGGACATCACCGTGTCGGCCGGCGAGCAGACCTACACCCTGGCAGCGCTCGCCGACCTGATCGATGCCGGCGTGCGCATGGTGCAGCCTGACATCGTGAAGATGGGCGGCATCACCGGTCTGGTGCGCTGCGCGGCACTGGCGCACGCGCACGGCGTGGAACTGGTATCGCACCAGACGCAGCCGATGATCGGCCACATGGCGAACATGCACGTCGTGGCCGCGCAGTTGCAGGCGAGCAAACCGATCGAGTGGAACGATCCGTCAACGCGCACGCACGCGGTTTTCGAGAACCCGCCCAAACCGGTGGATGGGCTGTTCCATCTACCGGACGGGCCCGGGCTGGGTTTACGCGTGAACGAGGCGGAACTGGAGAAAAGGAAGGTCTAGACACCACGTGGGACAGTGCGAGCAACTCCTGGTGGTCGCCATCGCTGCCACTCTGTTATGTTCGGAAGCGGCGCCGGCAAGTGCACAGGTGACAATCGATACGGCGGCGCTGCCGCCGTGGCACGTTCCCGACATCGGCACTGTCGCCGATGACGCGGAAGGCAGCACGATCCGCTACGGGCAGCGTCTGTTCGAGCATACCTCGGCCCTGATCGGTCCGGACGCGACAGACCCCGGCAAGCGCTATGCAGGCAACGGACTGGACTGCAAGAGCTGCCATCTCGATGCAGGGACACAACGCTTTGGCCTGCCGCTGATCGGTGTGTGGGAGCGGTTCCCAGCGTTCAGCGCGCGGCTTGGCACGGTCGAGACCATGACGGAACGCATCAACGACTGCATGCAACGCAGCCTGAACGGCCGGGCGCTGCCGTCAGACAGCAACGAGATGCAGGCGCTGCAGGCCTACATCCGCTTTCTTGGCTCCGGTCAGCCGAAGGGGGAACCGATCGTAGGACGGGGCGCTCCCCGGTTGCCGCTGCTCAATCGTGCGGCCGATCCAGTGCATGGGGCCAGAGTATACCAGATGAACTGCGCACCGTGTCATCAGGCGGATGGCACGGGCGTCCGTTATTCGCCGGAGGACGCGCAGGTGAAGGCGCAACGCTATCTGTTCCCGCCGTTGTGGGGAGCGGACAGCTACAACGACGCCGCCGGAATGGCACGCAACATCACGGCTGCCTGGTTCGTGCGCGCGAACATGCCGCGCGGCATCACCTTCGCCTATCCGCAACTGGAAGTGGGCGACGCGTACGACGTGGTCGCCTACATCAACGAACAGCCGCGGCCGCACAAGAGCGGGCTCGAGCACGACTACCCCGATGTATGGCTGAAGCCGGCAGACGCCGCCTATCCACCGCTGCTGGGTCCGTTTCCCGCGGAACAGCATGAGCTCGGTCCGTGGGCGCCAATCGAAGCGTGGCTGCGGCACAACATGCCGCAGGAGCGCAGCGATCTGCGTGCCGCAGGCGATGTGGAGGCGCTGGCAGACACGAAGCGATGACGCCTATCCGGGCATCATATCGGGCCGATTCTTTGGAAACCGCGCGACCACCTCGGGCGCCAGGTTGAAGGTGGCAGCAACCATGTCGGGCGGAGAATGCGCCAGCCAGTCGGAGAACGAGACCTCCTGGTAGTGCGGTGCCCGGAACACGGCCACGAACACCAGGTCGGTGTTGCCGGTGTTCTCGATGTAGTGCCCGAGCCCTTTCTTCACGTAGCCGATGTCGCCGGGATGAAAATTCGCGGTGACAGCAGCGGGACCCGCATTGAAAACCGTCATCCTGCCCGTGCCCTTCATGTAATATTGCCATTCATCCGCGTTCGGATGCCAATGCA
>JANWJK010000257.1 GCA_025452005.1 Acetobacteraceae bacterium
CGCGCGAAACGCCAACGCCGACGTTCTTACCAAGCTCGCAGCGTAACCAAATTCATCGCAAATCGCGGGGATTTTTGGGGTCAGTAGTACAGAGGTCACCGAGGGGCACAGAGGACGCCGAGAAGGACAAGGTAGCGATTCGCGCGGAGCGGATTGAAAAACCTTCTCTGCGCCATCTGCGGCCTCAGCGAACTCTGTGTGAGATGATCCGGAAGCCCACGGGCACCTGCCCGCACTACGGGGCTTCGCTCAAGCGATCGCCCTGCGGAATGGAGCCCGCTTCATTGCGAAATCTTCTTCAGCGAAATTTGGTAGGTACACGCTGGGTCCTTGACATCGGCCCTCATGCTGTCTCCGGCGATCTTGCCGGTCCAGAACTGCACGACGGGTGGAACACCGATCGCATTCGTTCCATTGAAGGATCCGTCGCTCGCTACAGCGATTTGTCTGTCCCTGGTGAATACCAATTTGCCGTTCCGCACCTCAAGGCGCATCGTGCCCAAGACACAGTTCGGCGAACTGTATCCGAGCACCTGAGGCGTCCCGGCGTAGATGCCGTCGAACGGCCGGTCGGACCCGGCGCGTCCGGCAGCCTGAGGTGCCGAGGAACCGGGCGGCGCCCGTGATGCGGTCGTGTCCGGAGCGGCAGGCTCGGTTCGGATTGCCGGCGCTTCCTGCTGCCTGGGCAAAGCCGCCAGTCGCTGCCGCGCCACATTGGCCGCGGAACCGCCGTTCCTCTGCAACAGCTCATACTGCCGGCGCGCGGCCTCGTAGTCATTCCTGTCGCGATGGAGATCGCCAAGCGCGAGCAGCGCATCGGCATCCGCGGGCGCGAATGTCAGCCCCAGTTCATACAACCGGATCGCGTCGCCCGTCCGTCGCGAACGGCCTGCCCCTGCCGCCAGGCTGAACACGCCCTTCGCCTTGGCATCGGCGGACGGCCTCGCCCGGCGGAGTGACTCGAGCAGCGCCGGTGTCAGATCGCCGTTCCCTGGTTCGCCGGTGGCCAACTGGAAAACCCGCACCATCTCCTGCGTTCGCGGTCCAGCCTTGCCGTCCGGTGTGCCGACATTCAATCCGATCGCATTCAACAGCCGCTGCAACTCAGCGATGTCCGCGGCGCTCAAGGTTTCGGCCGACTGCTGTTGCGCTTGCCGCTTCGCGGCCTCATCGGCCTGCTGCTGGGCAAGGCGCCTGGCCGCTGCCTCATCGGCCTGTTGCTGCGCCAGACGCCTGGCCGCTTCGTCCTCCGCCTGCTGTTGCGCCTGTCGTTTCGCTGCCTCGTCTTGCGCCTGCTGTTGGGCAAGCCTTTGCGCGGCGGCCTCTTCTGCCTGCTGCTGCGCCAGCCTCTGCGCCGCGGCTTCCTCCGCCTGCTGCTGCGCCTGTCGCTTCGCCGCCTCGGGCTCACCGGCCGGCTGCTGCCGGTCAGCCGCCTGGGGAGGAGCAACTTGGTCGGGCGCGCTCCCGGTTCGATGCGCAAAATAGACCCATAGGCCGACCAGCATCGCGAGGACGACAACGCCCGCACCGGCCTGGATAGCGAAGCCGCTTCTCTGCCAGGTCGCAGGCTTGCCCTGCATCGCCGCGATGAGGCGCGCCGGGCTTGCCGTGCGTTTCGACCTCTCGAGCTCCAGGCCACCTTGCAGCGCCCGCCATTGGCTGGCCGACAGCCGCGTGGGTTTCCTCGGCTGGAGATTGGCCGCGCGCGCCGCCAAGGCGGGAGTCCTGCCGAACGGATGCGTTCCGGCCAGCAGTTCGTAGGCGATGCAGGCGAAGGCGAACACGTCGTCGCGCGGATCCGGATCCAGGCCTTCGATCATTTCGGGGCTGGCGTAAGCCGGCGTGAGAGCCCCGAGCGCTTGGACGTCGAAAGTCGTCCGGTCCATGGTGTGCAGGCCGGGCGTCGGCACCGCTCGCGCGATGCCGAAGTCGATCACCTTCACGCGCCCGTTGCTCAGGATCAGGACGTTCGCCGGTTTCAGGTCCGAGTGGACGATTCCCTCGGCGTGCGCGAATTCCAATGCGGATGCCACCTGTTCGAGTATCGGCAGCGCTTGCTGCGGCGTGGTCCCGGTCAGGCCGTTCGCGCGGATCATCGCCTCGAGGGACAACCCCTCCAGCAATTCCATGGTGAGGAAGATGGTCTGGCCGTCACGGTCGAAGTCGTAGACACGCACGATGTTCGGATGGGAGAGGCTCTGCGCCTTCCTGGCCTCCCGCTGCAGGATCTTGAGCGAGTCCTCGCGCCGAAGCAGATCAACGTTCAGCGTCTTCACCGCGACGTAGGGATGCCGGTCCTGCGCCTCCTCACGGCGCAGGTCGCGCGCCTTGAAGACGCTGCCCATGCCGCCGGAGCCGAGCTTCTCCTGGATGACGAACCGGTGGGCAAGCACGTCCCCGGCTTGCAGCGCCCTTGCACCAGCCGGTGGTCGGCTGATTGTGTCCTCCTCCTCCGATTCCGACCACGAGAAGGCCTGAACCCTGGCGTTCAACTGGTCACGGATGCCGGAGGCACGAATTCGGCCGGACTTGGTCCGCCAATCGTCGAGCAGCGCCGCCCGGTCGATGACGGACCCATCGGCCAGCACCCGATCGACCTGCGCCAGCAGTTCGTCCTCGCCGATATTTCCGGCGAGGTAGGCCTCGATTGGGGAGGCGCCATCCATGCCGTGAACAGACAACGGGCTGCCTCACGTTTGCAAGAAGACTGGGGCAGTTCCGCTGTACGTGATCCGCCTCGGGCGCCGGCGGCGCTTGCCATTGACCCCGCGCCTGCAATCGGCGAACGCTTGGCAGGCAGCCATCGGAGGATCGCCATGTCAGGGCTCTCGAACAGCCGTATCGCCTGGTTCAACGGCGAATTCATGCCTGAGGGCCAGGTGATGATCCCGTTCCGCGACCGGAGCTGGAAATACGGCGACGGCGCGTTCGACATGACGCGCACGTTCGAGGGAAAACCGTTCCGCCTCAAGGAACACATCGACCGCTTCTACAACTCGCTGCGCTATCTGCGCATCGATCCGGGCGTGTCACCCAGGGAGATGGTCAGCCTCTCCGACGAGGTCGTCGCGCGCAATGAGCATCTGCGGCAAAGCGTCGGCGACTGGTGGGTCGGCCAGCGGGTCAGCCGTGGCGTCGATGCGGTCGGCGACGAGGGATGGACCCACACCGGACCAAATGTTGTGATCGAAGTGCTGCCGCTGCCGCTGAAGAAGCGGGCGAAATACTATCGCGACGGCGCCGATGTCATGCTGACCGCGCTGCGCCGCACATCGCCCAGCATGCTCAGCCCACGTGCGAAGATGCACAACTACCTGAACATGATCGTGGCCGAGATGCCGGTGAAGGCCGCCGATCCGGATGCGTGGGCGATCCTGCTCGATGAGAACGGCAACCTGGCCGAGGGCATGGGCAGCAACATCTTCCTTGTGCGCGACGGCGGGCTGCTGACGCCGCGGCAGAAGTACGTGCTGCCGGGAGTCAGCCGGCAGATGACGATCGATCTCGCGGCGAAGCTGGGCGTCCCCTGCAAGGAGCAGGACCTCGACCTGTTCGATGCCGAGACCGCCGACGAGATGTTCCTGACCTCGACCAGCATGTGCATCATGCCGGTACGCAGCTTCAACGGCGGCAAGGTTGCCGACGGCAAGATCCCGGGTCCGGTGACCGCGCAGTTGATCGCGGCCTACAGCAAAGAGGTCGGCTGCGACTTCGTGCAGCAGTATCTCGATCGATTGGAATAGGCGCTGTCAGCGGCTTGTGGCGCCAGCGTCCGGACGGGGGCAGCGCGGCTTGATACCGAGCAGTCGAGGTAGGGTCCGGAGAAAATGAGGAGTTCGCCTCGCCTTCGGTTCGGCCAGCCGACACGACACGACTTTTTCGCTTTCTGCTTAGCCTTAGGGACGCATACTGTCCGCCCTCTGAGGCCCGCCATCTCGAGCCGCCTGAGCAACGTCCCTTGGGCCGTTCGCATGGAGCTACTACAATAACGATTCGACGCTGGGTGCGTGCTGATCCGCGGCCGGCTGGCCGCGGATGCCAGCTTGAGCCGGCGCGTCACGGCGGACACTCAGCGGGTCACGCGTCTGACTGCAGATCCTCTGGCCGATAAAGTTCTGCATCGACATCTTAAGGGGGGCGACGGGGGCGGGGGCTTGTCGGGCGGGCTTGGGCTAGCTGGGAGGATCTCCTTCGGGCGTGTGGTTTGGAGGGTCCACTTCGGGGGGTACGCCGCCAGCCTTGCGAATTCTATCTGCCCGCCAAGCGCCGTAGGTACGCCCGTCCCCCTCAACGCGCCAAGTTTCCGGTCCTCTGTCTGAACGGCCCGCAATTGCCGCGCTTGCGCCGGTGGGACTGCTGAAGCTGACATTTTTGGCAAAGCGGTACAGATCCGGGCTGACGTCCGGCACCAGCACACCAGTCTCGATCAGAAGTTTACGCTTGTCGGCAGCACTCGAAGTGATACCCGGCGTCTCGCGCCGAAATGCGGTGGAGCCTTCGAACACGACAAACTCACCGCCGCGTTCTATCGCGCGCCCTCTTGCGGGCACCATGATCCCCGCCGCATTGATGTCTGCCGTGAAGATGGGGGATGCGGCGTCAGCGCCATTTGTTCCTGCTGAAGCACCTGCACCCGATGCCTGTTGTTGAGGTTCAGCGAGACTTACGGGTGTAAGCACGTCGAAGCCGAGCACCGGAAGGAGCAATTCGATTTCATCAAGCACCCGGTCCATGTCTGCAGTCTCGGCTTCTGGCAGCCTCTTGATCGACGAGTTCTTGATTTGGACATTGACAAGCTTCGCGCGGCCGGCGTGGCCGATAGCTTCGATGAGCCGACCTTCCAAATAGAGTGCGTGAGCCTTGTGTAAATTTTCGTCCTTAAAGACGATCAGCACAGCACGGGTAAAAAAATCCTTATCTGGGGCTGCGTCATGGGAACTGAGCCGAACCTTCACCTGATCGCCCTCGCCGACGTAGACGAGCGGACGACTTGGGACATCAGGGTCCGGTCCCGTCAAAAGATAGACTCCGGTGCGACTTGCTTCTTCGCGCCGGATGAGATCGGGTAACGAGGTCCGTGACGCGACCACGGCCCTAACAGAAGACACGCCTAGTTCCGCTGTGATCACGCCCGAGGGTGAGCCGTCCGCAAGAAAGAGCTTCAGAGTGCGGCCGCGCTTGAGACGGTCAGGGGAAACATTCGTGCTCATCTGCGTTCCCTTCGGGAACCAAACTTTGCGAAAACATAAACCACTTGATGTGCGGGCCTTACAACGAAACCCGGGCATGGTCATTGACTTGGATCAACCGAGCTGTCCCTCCCCGCCTATGGCCGCCACTGCAGGAAGGTCGTCCGGGGCGAGATCGAGCAAGGCCTCCCGATCCGTCGGCGGCAAACAGGGCGAGCACCAATTCTAGGCCGCCCTCGCGGCTAGGCGCGCGGCGCCGTCGGCGGTCAGATAGGCAATCTGCCCGCCTGCGATCGTGGCGACGACGCGGGACAGTGCCGGATCCACCAACACCAGGTCCGCACGCAGTCCTTCAGCGATGGCACCGCGGTCAGTGAGGCCCGCCGCCGCGGCCGGATTGGCGGAGATCAGTGCCCACGCGCGCGGCAGATCGAACACGCCGCGGCCAGCCAGCACCATCGCCGCCCGCAGCATCGCGGGATAGAAATAGTCGGACGACAGTACGCTGCAGATCCCTGCTTCGGCCATTCGCGCCGCCGAAGTCCAGCCGAGATGCGAGCCTCCGCGCACCACGTTCGGGCAGCCCATCACCACCCAGTCGCCGGCGGCGCGCGCCTCCTGTCCGACCTCTTCCGCCATGGGGAATTCGCAGATGCGTGCGCCGCGCGCACGGAACGCCTGTCGCGTGGCGACAGTCTCGTCATCGTGGCTCGCCATCGGCAGGCCGGCGTCACGCGCCGCGGCGGCCAGCCGTTCCAGCGCGGCGGGCACGGCCGCCGCGCGCTCGCCCACCTGCTCGGCGAGCGCGCGGAAGTCGTCGAGCTTCATCCCGGCACGGTCGCTGTATTTCGCACCCGCCACCGGATCATTGATCTTCTTCAGGATCGGCGGCGTGTGATCGTTGAATGCCAGCAGGTGCACGCGTCCAGCCGCGATGTCGGCCAGCGCGACGTCGAGCGCCTCGAGGTTGTACGCTTCCCAGCGCAGATGCACGCGCATGTCGCAGGTCCAGCGCCGCGCCTCCAGCGCATCGAGCAGCGCCTGCCAGGCCGGCAGGCTGCGCAGTCCGGGTTCCCACGACAGCGTCACGCCGTGGAACGCGGTGGTGATGCCGTTGGCCAGCAACTGTGCCTCGGTGTCGTGCAGCGCGATGTC
>JANWJK010000258.1 GCA_025452005.1 Acetobacteraceae bacterium
GAGCGCCTTGCACGTCTCGGTCTTGCCGACGCCGGTGGGGCCGAGGAACAGGAAGCTGCCGATCGGCCGGTTCGGATCCTGCAAGCCGGCACGTGCGCGGCGTACCGCGTTGGCGACCGCCTTAAGCGCCTCCTCCTGGCCGACGACACGCTTGCGCAACTGCTCCTCCATGCGCAGCAGCTTGTCGCGCTCGCCTTCCATCATCTTGTCCACTGGAATGCCGGTCCAGCGCGACACGACGCCGGCGATCTGCTCCTCGGTGACAGCCTCGTTCACCAGCTTGCCGTCAGATGACGCGGCAAGTTTCTTTTCGATGTCGGGGATCACGCCGTACAGCAGCTCGGAAGCGCGCGCGAGATCGCCACGACGCTGTGCGATCTCCACCTCGCTGCGTGCCTGATCCAGCCGCTCCTTCAGCTTCTGGGTCTCCTGCACCTGCTCCTTTTCCGCTTGCCACGCGGCGGTCAGCGCATTCGACTCGTCCTCGAGTTCGGCAAGCTCCTTCTCCAGCCGAACCAGCCGCTCACGCGACGCTGGATCGTTCTCCTTCTTCAGCGCCTCGCGCTCGATCTTGAGCTGGATCACGCGACGATCGAGTTCGTCGAGTTCCTCGGGCTTGCTGTCCACCTCCATGCGCAGCCGGCTCGCCGCCTCGTCCACCAGGTCGATCGCCTTGTCGGGCAGGAAGCGGTCGGTGATGTAGCGGTTCGAGAGAGTCGCCGCAGCGACCAGCGCACCATCGGTGATCCGCACGCCGTGGTGCAGCTCGTACTTCTCCTTGATGCCGCGCAGGATCGAGATCGTGTCCTCGACCGACGGCTCGCCCACGAACACCGGCTGGAATCGCCGGGCCAGCGCGGCATCCTTCTCGATATGCTTGCGGAACTCGTCGAGCGTGGTGGCGCCGATGCAGTGCAGCGTGCCGCGTGCCAACTCCGGCTTGATGAGGTTCGACGCGTCCATCGAGCCTTCGGCGCGTCCTGCGCCTACCAGGTTGTGCAGTTCGTCGATGAACAGCACCACGTGGCCCTCGGCGGCCTCGACCTCCTTCAGCACGGCCTTGAGCCGTTCCTCGAACTCGCCGCGATATTTCGAACCCGCCACCATCGCGCCCAGGTCGAGCGACAGAAGCTGCTTTCCCTTCAGCGCCTCGGGCACGTCGCCGTTGACGATGCGCAGCGCGAGACCTTCGACGATGGCGGTCTTGCCGACGCCGGGTTCGCCGATCAGCACGGGATTGTTCTTGGTGCGCCGCGCCAGCACCTGGATGGTGCGGCGAATCTCTTCGTCGCGGCCGATCACCGGATCCAGCTTGCCGTCACGCGCCAGCGCGGTCATGTCGCGCGCGTATTTCTTCAGTGCGTCGAAGTTGGACTCGGCGTTCGGGCTGTCGACTTTGCGGCCTTTGCGGATGTCGCTGACCGCCTTCTCCAAGGCCTGCGGATTGGCTCCGGCGTTCCGCAACGCGCGCGCGGCCGGCGTATCGGAGGCGGCAATCGCCACCAGCAGCCGGTCCTGCGCCACGTATTCGTCGCCCGCCTTGGTCGCCCCCTGCTGCGCCGCATCGAGGACGCGCACGAGCTCAGGGGTGATCTGCGGCTGACCGGCGCCGGAGCCTTGCACCTTGGGCTGGCGTGCAAGCTCGGTCTCGACCGCCGTCAGCGCCGCCTTCGGGTCGCCGCCCGCGGTCTTGATCAGGCCGGCGGCAGCACCTTCCTCGTCGTCCAGCAGCGCCTTGAGCAAGTGCTGCGGCGTGATCTGCTGGTGGAATTCGCGGATCGCAATCGTCTGGGCGGCCTGGAGGAAGCCGCGCGACCGCTCGGTGAATTTCTCAATGTCCATCTCTGTGTCCCTGTTCCTAGGCGACCGGGCTCATCCCATCCCTCATCAGGCAACGGAAACGTGACCCTTTGGCAATCCAAGTGGGTCCAGGCAGACTGCGTCTCAAGAGGGACCGCGCGATGCGAATCGAATACCTGTACCGCTATCCGGTGAAGGGACTGACGGCCGAGGCGCTCGACTCGGCCGACGTGGAAGAAGGCGGCTGCATCCCGTGGGACCGCGCCTTCGCGCTGGCGCAGGGCGACTCCGGATTCGATCCCGCGCACCCGCAGTGGCTGCAAAAGGCGAACTTCATGTGCCAGATGAAGGACGCCCGGATCGCGGCGCTGTTCTCGTTCTTCGAGCCGCGCAACGGCATGCTGGCGATCCGCGCTCCCGACGGGTCCGCGGTGGTAGAGAACGCGCTGACCGCGGCCGGGCGCGAGCGGATCGGCGCCTTCCTGACCGGCTACCTGGGCGAGGACGCCCGTGGCTTGCCGCGCTTTCATTACGTGCCCGGCCACAGCTTCTGCGACCAGCGCCGCAAGGTCGTCAGCCTGATCAACCTCGCCAGTCTGCGCGACTACGAGGCGAAGGTGGGCGCCCGGCGCCACCGCAGGCGGTTCCGTGCCAATGTCTGGTTCAGCGGCGCACAGGCGTGGAGCGAACGCGGCTGGATCGGCCAGCAGCTTCAGGTCGGCGGCGCCGTGCTGCGGGTGACGCGGCCGATCACCAGGTGTCCCGCAACCGAGGTCAATCCCGAGACGGCGGAACGCGACGCCGATCCGGTCGCCGAACTGCGCCGCCTCTACGATCATGTGGAGCTCGGCGTGCATGCCGAGGTCATCGAGGGCGGCCGCTTCGCGGTCGGCGATGCGATCGAGGTGCTGCCCGAGTGAAATTGCCGCCAGTCGGGAGGTGTCGATGTATCTCGGAACCCAGATCAGGCCGCGCGACGACAGCGACTATCGCGTCTGGGCGCAGCTCGGCGTGACGCATGTCTGCGTCGATCCGCCGGGCAATCCGCATGACTGGAGCCAGGACGACCTGAATCGCCAGCGCGAGCACGTCGAGAAGTTCGGGCTGACCCTCGACATGGTGCAGTTGCCGCTGGCGTCGCGCCCTGTCGAGGAGGCCGAGAGCCGGCACATCCTGCTGGGCAAGGACCCGGAACGGCAGCGCGAACTCGATTCGATCTGCCGGCTGATCGAGCGCATCGGTGCCGCCGGCATTCCGGCGGCGAAGTACAACTTCAACCTCATCGGCATCCCGCGCACCGCGCACGAGGCCGGCCGCGGCGGCTCGCGCAACGCGGCGTTCCGCTGGCGCGACACAGACCAATCGGCCGCACCAGGTCTCGCCGGCACGGTCAGCGAGGACGCGAACTGGGAGCGTATCGACACCTTCCTGGCCGCAGTCGTGCCGGTGGCCACGGCAGCGAAGGTGCGGCTGGCATGCCATCCGCACGATCCCTACACGCCGCCCGGCTACAAGGGCGTCACCCGCGTGCTCGGCACGGTCGCGGGAATGCAGCGCTTCGTGACATTGCACGAAAGCCCCTATCATGGGCTGAACTTCTGCCAGGGCACGGTGGCGGAGATGCTCGACGATCCGGACCGCGAGATCGACGACGTGATCCGCTGGTTCGGCACGCGCGGCAAGCTGTTCAACGTGCACTTCCGCAACATCAAGGGGCGGAAGCTCGACTTCATGGAGGCGTTTCCGGACGAGGGCGACATGGACATGGCGCGGTCGCTGCGGGTGTACCACGAGGTCGGATATCAGTACATGCTGATGCCCGACCATGTGCCGGAGATCGATGGGCGCGATCCCTCCGGCACGGCGTTCGCGTTCTGCTACGGCTATATTCGCGGTCTGTTGGACGGTGTTCGCCGATAACGCCCGCGCCGAGTCAGTCGACTCCCTCGACGATCCGCATGTCGCGCTCCGCCGCATTGCCTAGCGCGGCAAGTGCCGCCTGGTAGCCGGGGCTGTCGTGCGCGGCGATCGCCTGTGCGACGCTGGGAAATTCGATCAGCACGGTGCGTTGGTCGATGCCGGCCTCATAGGTCTTGGCCGTGCCGCCACGGGCGAGGAAGCGGCCGCCGCCCGCGATGATGGCGGGGCCGGCCAGCTTGGCGTAGTCCGCCAGCGCCGCCGGGTTGGAAATCGAGCGATAGCAGGCGATCCAATATGCCTTGGCCATGGGGAAGTCCTCTGCTGAGCGAGCCGGTTGATGGACGCCGTCATAGCACGGTCGCGAGAGGTTGGGGCACCGCCCCCCTTGCAACGCGGCCCAAGGTATGCGATTGCAAATCATTCGCGACCTCGCGATGCGCCCCGCCCTGACCCTGCTTGCCTTCCTGCTCGCCTGGCCCGCGGTCGCTGACACCCCGACGGCATCGCTGACCATCCGCAACCGCGCCTTCGAGCCGGCCGAACTCGAGGTGCCGGCGAACCAGAAGATCGAGCTGCACGTACGCAACGCCGACACCGCCGCGTCCGAGTTCGAGAGCGCCGAACTGCACCGCGAGAAGATGGTGGCCGCGGGCCAGGAAGTGGTCATCTTCATCGGTCCGCTGCGCGCCGGCAGCTATGAGTTCTTCGATGACCTCAACCCGCGCGCCCGCGGTCACATCGTCGCACGGTGACGGCATGATGCGCCCGACGCTCGCGCTTGCTGCGCTCATCATGTTCGCCGCCCGTCCCGCCTTCGCCGACCTGAAGGTCCGCATGCCGACGGTCGACTATCGCGAACTCGAATTCGAGCATAACGGCCTGATCACCTTCGATGCCAAAGGCTCATCGCTCAACCGCGCGCAGAGCTACACCAACGAGGTCGGATACGGCGTGCTGCCCTGGTGGGAAATCGAGCTGGAGGGTGAATTGGCGTCCGGCGGCGGCGAGCATCTGATGTGGGAAGCCGTCACGCTCGAGAACACATTCCAGCTTACCGAGCCTGGCAAGTACTTCTTCAACCTCGGCTTCTTCTTCGAATACTCACAGTCGACCCTGCGCGGCGAGCCCAGCGGCGTCACATTCGGGCCGATCATCCAGAAGGAGCTGAATGACGTCCTGGGCCTCGATACGGTGCACACCCTCAACCTGTTCCTGTCACGCGACATCGGCCACAACGCAACGAAGGACACCGGCTTCTCCTACGCCTGGCAATCGGTGATTCGGACGCACCCGTTGATTTCGCCCGGTGTCGAGTTCTATGGCACCATCGACGACATCGCACATGCCGGCCCCACTGCGCAGCAGCAACACTATGTCGGCCCGGTCCTGGTCGGCGCGGCGAATTTCGCGCCGTACGGCAAGCTGAAATACGAGGTGGGCTATCTGTTCGGCCTCACGCCGGCCTCGGGGCGCAGCGCGATCCGCTGGAGACTGGAATACGAGATCGCCTTCTGACGGTGTGATGCCGGCCGCACACCGCGGGCAAGCCTAAAATACCTCCCCCACTTGCGGCAGAGGCCGGCGCGCGGCGCCTGGCGAGGCCGCCGCGATTGCGCCGTTCTCGCGCAACTCTTCCGGGATTGCGGCAATCAGCCTGTCACGCATCCACAGCCCGACCCGCCGGTCGGCGGTCACCACACAGAGCGGTATCGCCGCCAGCAGCCCGCCGGCCAGCGGCAGCGCCCACAGGGTCGCCGTCCATCCCGCGGCGGCGAAGGCGGCGAACGCCAGGATGCCGAGAACGGTCTGTGGCCATAGCAGATGGGCAGCCTCGCTCCAGGTCACGCCGCGGTCGCCGCGGTTCTGCGGCGTCCAGCCCGGGCACGCACCGAACGCGCGGCGCAGCACGGCGTCGGTCTTTGCGACCGTCGAGACAGCGTCGAGCAGCAGCGTAAAGCCGATCTCCGCCGTCACACCACCGGCGAGGCGTGCCAGCCCGCCGTACCGCTGCCGCTTCTCCGATGACAGCGCCACCTCGGCGTAGCCGAGCAGCTTCGGCGCATAGAGCGCGCCGAGCCACGCAGCGGTCAGCGCTAGTGCTGGTGCGGCCGGAAAGGGCGACGTGACGTCCGTCGCGGCGGCGGTCGCGGCGGCGAGCAGGAAGAGCAGGTAGAGCGGCGCGCCGATGAACATCAGGATCGCCTGGACGAGCTGCCAGCGCCCCATGGGCCGCAGCCCCGGCAGACGCAGCAGGTGCCGGTATTGCAGGTTGCCCGCAAGCCAGCGCAGCTCACGGCGCAGGAATTCCGGCAGCGCCGGTGGGTTGTCCTCCCACGAACCGCTCTCGTCGGGCAGCACGCGAACACCCCAGCCGGCGCCGTGCAGCAGCGCTGCCTCGACCTGGTCGTGCGACAGGACGTGGCGCCCGTCAGGCAGCGTCGGAAGGCGGCAGAGCGCGCGAAAGGGCGCGATGCGCACCACCGCGTTGTGTCCCCAATAGGGGCCTTCATCCCCCTGCCACCACGCCTGCCCGGTCGCCCAGGTGCGCATCCCTGCCCGCATGCCGAACTGGAACAGCCGCGGGAAGGCGGATGATGCCGGCGATCCCACGGTCAGGTGCTGCGCGACAGCCAGCGTCGGATCGGCCTGCATCGCCCGCACCAGGCGAAGCACCGCCGCCGCGGACATCTCAGAATCCGCGTCGAGCGTCAGCATCAGCTCGAACCCCGCGGCGTGGTGGTCCACGAAGTTCATGATGTTGCCGGCCTTGAACGCGGTGTTGGCGGCCCGACGGCGATAGCGGATGCGCCCAGGATCGCGATCCTGGGCACGAAACGCCGCCACCGCCTTTCTCTCGGCTGCCGCCCCCTGGGCATCGCGCGTGTCGGAGAGAATGAACACCGCAAACGCGTCGCCGACGCCGGCCAGGTCCAGCTCTCGCAGCAGGCGCCGCAGCGGCGGCAGCACGCGGCGCATGTCCTCGTCGCGCACCGTCATCGCGATCGCGGTGCGCGGCGGCGACGCATCGCTGTGGGCGATCGCCGGGAAAACCGCTCGGACCGGATCCCGCCGGGTCGTCAGGATGATGAAGCCGATCAGCCCGTTCGCCAGGCACAGGCCGGTCCATGGAGCAGTGCCGATGAAGGCGGCCAGCATGACGAGCTTCGCCGGGGTCCACCCACCGGGGGCGAGGACCTGCCACAGCAGCGTGCCGAGGCCACCGGCGGTGAGCAATGAAAGCAACAGAACAGAAACACGGCGAATCGCCATCCGGGTCGGGCTCCTTGGCTGATCGGTCCAGCGCCAGATGGTGTGCCTCACGATTTTGTCATGGTCGAGACGAAGTTGCGGCGGCGGCCTGTGGCTGACCGGGCATGGCCGCCCTATATTCCCGCCCGGCAAGCAGGCGGAGTATCGCGCGATGGAGAACCCTGAGGCGGCGGCGCTGGTGCCGGTGACGGTGCTCACCGGCTATCTCGGCGCTGGCAAGACCACGCTGCTGAACCGCATTCTCACCGAGCAGCACGGCCGCAAATACGCGGTGGTGATCAACGAGTTCGGTGAGTTGGGCGTGGACAACGACCTCGTCGTGGACACCGACGAGGAAGTGTTCGAGATGAACAACGGCTGCATCTGCTGCACGGTGCGCGGCGACCTGATCCGCATCGTGGGCGGGCTGATGAAGCGGCGTGACCGGTTCGACGGGATCATCATCGAGACCACGGGCCTCGCGAACCCCGCCCCCGTGGCGCAGACCTTTTTCGTCGACGAGGGCGTACGGTCTATGGCCAGGCTGGATGCGATCGTGACGGTGGCGGACGCCAAGCACCTGCCGCAGCGGTTGGAGGACAGCCACGAGGCGGCCGATCAGATCGCCTTCGCCGACGTGATCGTGCTGAACAAGACGGATCTGGTGACGCCGGAGGAGCTCGAGGCGGTCGAGGCGAAGATCCGCTCCATCAACCGCTTCGCGGTGATCCACCGCACCGAGCGGGCCGCGCTGCCGATCGAGCAGGTGCTGAACCGCGGGGCGTTCGATTTGAACCGTGTGCTGGCCATGGCGCCGGATTTCCTGACCGACAGCGAGCATGAGCACAACGACGAGGTAACGTCGGTCAGCTTCGAAGTGGAGAAGCCGATCGATCCGGAGAAGTTCAACGCCTGGATCGGCGCGCTGCTGCAGGAGCAGGGGCCGGACCTGCTGCGGACCAAGGGGATCCTTTCATACGCGAACGATGATCGCCGCTTCGCCTTCCAGGCGGTGCACATGATCGCCGACGGCGATTTCATCGGGCCGTGGAAGCAGGGCGAGGAGCGGGTGAGCCGGATCGTGTTCATCGGGCGGAACCTGAATCGCCCGCGTCTGCGGCGCGGGTTCGAGGGATGCGCGGTCGAGTGATCCGATGACTGGCGCCGTCCCCTCCCCCCAACCCCCTCCCGCAAGGGGAGGGGAAATCCTTCGGCCGGAGTCCTCCCCCTCCCCTTGCGGGAGGGGGTTGGGGGGAGGGGGCAAATTATGAGCGCAACCGCAGCCCAGTTCTTGCTCGAATCCCGCGGCACCCAGCGCGAGCTGGACGCCTTCGTGGTCGCCGCCGGCTTCGACCGGGCCGGCGACTCCGCGGCCTTCGCCCTGGGCGACGGCACGCTGCACCTGGTCCCCGTCGCCGACCGAAATACCTGGCGATCGGTGGCGGCGCATGACGGCGCCATCCTCTCGCTCGCGCCGGACGCCGCTCCCACCGGTTTCATCACCGGCGGTGACGATGGGAAGTTCCGGCGCGTTGACGGCGACATCGCCAACTTCGGCTCGAAATGGGTGGAGCACGTCGCCTCGCATCCCGGCGACAAGGGCAAAGGCCTGCTTGCCTGCGCGGTCGGCAAGGCGATCCACGTGTTCGACCACACCGGCGAAAAGCTGAAGGAACTGCCGCACCCGTCCAGCGTCACCGGCCTTACGTTCGACGCCCGCGGCAAGCGGGTCGCCGCATCGCACTACAACGGCGCCACGCTGTGGTTCGTCGCAGCCAAGGTAAACAGTCCTCGCAAGCTGGAATGGAAGGGCAGCCACACCGCGATCGCCATCCACCCCGACGGCGACGCCGTGGTCACGGCGATGCAGGAGAACGCCTTGCACGGCTGGCGGCTGTCCGACAGCCAGCACATGCGCATGAGCGGCTACCCGGCGAAGACCGAGACGATGTCGTTCACCCGCAACGGGAAGTGGCTCGCCACCAGCGGTGCGGACGCCATGGTACTCTGGCCGTTCTTCGGCGGCGGCCCGATGGGCAAGGCGCCGATCGAACTGGCCGGCGGCGACGGCGTCGTCTGCACACGCGTCGCGGCGCATCCGCAGCAGGAGATGGTCGCGGGTGGCTTCACCGACGGTCTGGTCGTGCTGGCCGAGGTGAACTCCTCGCGTGTCCTGCCGGTCGCGCCGCCGGGCCGGGGCCCGATCTCGGCGCTGGCCTGGAGTCCTGACGGCAGCCAGCTTGCTTTCGGTACGGAAAAGGGCTTCGCAGCGATCATCGACCTGTCGAAGCGCTGAGGGGAAACAACCATGAAACGACGCACCTTGCTCACCGGGGCAACCGCGACGCTTGCCGCCGCGCCTCTCGCGCGTCCGCATGCGCAGAAGCCGGTGACGATCCGCTGGTGGTACCATTTCGACGACCCGAAGGCGACGCCCGACGAACTGGTGGCGGCATTCGAGAAGGAGAACCCCGGCATCAAGGTCGAGGCCGAAAACATCCCGTGGGGCGGCGGCGGCGACTACGACAACCGGCTTTACACCTCGATCATCGCCAACAACGGTCCCGACACTGCGATGGTGAAGTTCAACAACCTGGCGCGGCTGATCGAGATGGACGCCCTCACGCCACTCGACAAATGGATCGACGCCTGGCCGGGCAAGAGCGACATCACCACCGATCTGTGGCGCCTGCACACCGCGCCCGACGGCAAGCGCTACTACATGCCGCTGCAATACGTCGTGCTTTACCTGTATGTGCGGCTCGACTTGCTGGCGAAGCAGAACCTGAAGGTGCCCACCAACTTCGACGAATTCCTGGTCGCGGCGAAGGCGCTGACCGGCGGCGAGCAGTGGGGTTTCGGCATGCGCGGCGGCTCCGGCGGGCACGATTCCTGGATGCCGTTCGCGTTTGGCACCGGCGCGAAGCCAATGAAGGGTGGCTTCGTCTCGCCGGCGGCGCTGGCGCAGAACCGTTTCTTCATCGACCTGCACCGAGAGCACAAGGTCACGCCACCCTCGGCACCGACCGATGCGTTCCTCCAGATCGTCAACAACCTGAAGGCTGGCCGCGTGGCGATGACGGTGCACCACATCAGTACCGCCAACACCATGGTGGAGACATTCGGCGACAGCATCACCGCCGTGCCGGTGCCGCGCGGGCCGAACGGCACCGGCTTCGCGACGTTCGGCGACGGTTCCACCTGCGTGTTCAGCGCGAGCAAGAACCCGGAGGCGGCGTGGAAGTGGATCTCCTGGCTGTCCACCGGGCCGAACAACGTGCTCTACAACAAGGCGGCGGGCCAGCTGACGGTTACCACCTCGGGTGCCGCGAACTGGGCGCTGCATCCGAAGCGCTTCGTCGATGCCACCGTGCAGTCGCTGCCGATCGCGGGGGTGCTGCCGAACCTGCCGCAGACCGCCGACTTCACCCGCGTGGTCTGGCCGCAGAACACGCAGAAGGCCCTGCTGGGGCAGATCCAGCCCGATGAGATGATGCAGGCGTTCGAGAAGCTGTTCTACGGTTGAAGCGCACCGCAACGCCGTGGCTGATGCTGGCGCCTGCATTGGCGGCGGCGGCCATCCTGGTGCTGCTGCCGGTGCTCGACACACTGTGGCTGTCGCTGCACGACGTGATCCTGTACCGGCCGCGATCGCGCCCTTTCATCGGCCTGGCGAACTACACGCGCGCGCTGACCGATCCGGTGTTCTGGGAGAGCCTGGGCAACTCGCTGGTCTGGGTGATCTGTGCGGTGTCGCTGCAATTCACCCTGGGCTTCGCCACCGCGCTACTGCTCAACCGCAGCTTCGCCTGGCGCGGCATTGCGCGGGCGCTGGTGGTGGTGCCGTGGGCGTTGCCGTCGGTGATCATCGGGCTGATTTGGACCTGGATGCTCGACTTCAACCTGGGCGTGCTGAACAACATCGGCGTGATGTTGGGCATCCTGCCGCACTCGGTGCCATGGCTCGCCCAATCGAGCACCGCGATGGGCGGCGTGATCCTCGCGGTGGTCTGGCAGGGCTTTCCGTTCTTCGCGGTGACGTTGCTCGCCGGCCTTCAGGCGATCCCCGGCGAACTGTATGAGGCCGCATCGATCGACGGCGCCGGCGCGTGGGGGAAGTTCCGTCACATCACGCTGCCTGGTCTTGCCGGCGTCATCGCTACGGCCCTGCTCCTGCGGATGATCTGGGTGGCGAACTCGCTCGACCTGATCCTGGTGATGACAGGCGGCGGGCCGGGCACCGCGACCCAGACCCTGCCGCTGCACGCTTTTCTCACCGCATGGTCGGGCGGCAACTATGGCCAGGGTTCCGCGCTCGCCGTGCTGCTGACGCTGCTGCTGCTCGGCGTCGTGGTGACGTACGTGTGGCGGAGCCGCGCGGAATGATGCGCCCCCTCCCCGGTGCTGGACTCCCTCTCCCGCGCAGCGCGTCGGGGAGGGGGTAGTGCGGCCCATCAAACGCCTGCTCGGCACCGAACTGCCTGTCGTCCTGATCCTCGGCTTCGCGCTGCTGCCGTGGATCTGGATGATGCTGTCCTCGATCCGCCCAGATGCGGAGCTCACCCATTCGCCGATCGCGCTCTGGCCGCAGCAGCTCACGCTGATCCACCACATCGAGCTGCTGAAGCGCACCAGCTTCGCGCAAAACCTGCGCGACAGCCTGATCGTCGCGTGCGGCGCGGTGACGCTCGGCCTGACGCTGGCGCTGCCCGCAGCCTACGCCTTCTCGCGCTTCCGCTTTCGGGGGCGCAACTGGCTGCGCACGCAGTTCCTGGTCATCAACATGTTCCCCGTCGTCATGCTGATCCTGCCGCTGTTCGTGCTGATGCGCGACTTCGGCCTGCTGGACACCTATTTTGCCCTGATCGCCGGCCACGCCACCTTCACCCTGCCGTTCGCGATCTGGCTGCTGACCAGTTACGTCGACGGCATCCCGCAGGAACTCGATCAGGCGGCGATGATCGACGGTGCGACGCGCATGCAGGCGATGCTGCTGGTGGTATTGCCGCTCGCCATGCCGGGTGTGGTCGCTGTCGGCATCTACCTGTTTATAACCTCGTGGAACGAATACCTGTTCGCGCTGATGATGACCGGCCGCAACGTGCGCACGGTCACGGTGGCGTTGCAGCTCTTCATCGGCGAAAACCAGATTCAATGGGGCCTGCTGATGGCCGGCGGCACGCTGGTTGCGCTGCCGGCCACCATCCTGTTCCTGTTCGCGCAACGCCGCCTGGTGGGCGGTCTGACCGGAGGCGCGGTGAAGGGATGAACCCGATCGGTGTGATCTCGATGAGCTACGCGCGGCCGTTCACTGCCGCCCAGTTCCCGCTGTTCGCGCGCATGAGGGCGGCGGGGATGGATTTCTGCGAGTTACTTGTGCCCGAGGACGGCGAACTCGACCCGACCGCTGCCGGTCGCGCCGCGCGCCATGCTGGGCTGTTCCTGCAACTCGCCGCGCGAGTGAACCTGCAGCGTGATCTGGCGTCGGACGATGCCGCGGCGCGCGTCGCTGGTGTGGACTATCTGCGTCGCTGCGTCGACGTGGCCGGTGCCTGCGGTGCCACCATCGTCGGCGGCCCGCTGTATGGCGCGCCGCTGGTGTTCGCCGGCCGTGCACCGACGACGATCGACGAGGCGCGGCGGCACGAGCGGGTGCAGCGCGTGACGGAAGGGCTGCGGGCGGCGGCGGAATTCGCCGAGGGCAGCGATGTCCGCTTCGCCATCGAGCCGCTGAACCGTTTCGAGACCGACTTCTGCAACACTGCCCGGCAGGCGCTGGCGCTGTGCACGTTGGTCGATCACCCGGCGATCGGCATCATGCTGGACACGTTCCACATGAACATCGAAGAAGACGATCTGGAGCAGGCGATCCGGCTCGCCGGTCCGCTGCTGATCCATTTCCAGGCGAACGAGAATCATCGTGGCTTTCTCGGCACCGGCCATATCGCGTGGGCGCCGATCTGTCGCGCGCTGGCCGAGGCAGGCTACCAGGGTGCCATCACGCTCGAGCCGTTCCGCCGCACCGGGCATCTGCTGTCGCTGCCGCTGGCGCAGTGGCGACCGCCAAGCCACGACGAGGACGCCGACCTGCGTGCCAGTGGCGATTACCTGCACGGCGCATTGCACGCGGCGCGTCGAACGTAACCGTTAGGATCCCGGCACGTTCCCCGATTGCGGCGCCGGCTCCACCATCTGCGGCCCGCCGCGGTCGATGGCGTACACCGCGAGGGCGCGGCGCACCTGGCCGTCCGCCAGCAAAGCGAACCAACCATCGGCGCCGATGAAGCCGGACGGCTGGGTCAGCGCGGCCACCGAGTAGCCGCGGCCGCCCACCGCGCGCGCGATCGACGCGGCGTCGTAGGCCAGATCCGCGATCGGCGACGGAGCGCTGCCGAATTTGGCCGTGTAGGCCTGCTCGAAGTTGCTGCGCGCCGCGGGATCGGGGGCGGCATACCAGGCGCCGCGGAACTGGCCGGAGCCGCTGGACGACGAGGCCCACAAAGCCGGCCCGATGATCTGCACCGCGGAGCGATCGACGTCGTAGTAGGGCAGCACCGAGGCAATCTCCGCCAACGCCTCGCCGGTGTCCGCCAGGAGCAACGTGTTGAAGCTCGGCGGCGGGATCGACGACTTCGCCAGTTCCTGCGCCTGATGCCGACCCTCCGGCGTGCCTTGGGCACGCGCCGCACGCATCTGTGCATCGATCGGCCCGCGGCGGCTGGCATAGCCGGATACATCGCGCGTCGCGGCGTTGATCGCTGACATGCCCGGTGAATAGAACCGCACGTTCGGCGGCGCGGCGGCGTTGCTCGCGGTCGCCTGGTTCAGTGCCTGACCCATGGCATGGCCGAAGTCGTTGTCCGGCAGCAGCGCGGCGAACTGCGACTTCCCCTGGCCCTGCGCGGCCGCCACCAGGCGCCGCACCTGCTGCCCCGGCGTGATGCCGAGCGTCCACACGCCGGGCTGCGCCTGCGACGGATCGTTGGTGAAGGCGAGCACCGCGACGTTGGCCGCGCGCGCGATCGGCGCGACGGCGGCGGTCTCCGACGAGGTCAGCGGGCCCAGAATGAGTCCGGCACCCGCCGTGATCGCCGCCTGCGCCGCGGCGGCGGCTCCGTCGGGGGTACCGCCGGTGTCCTTGGCGTCGAGCGGCGGCGCATCGGGTCCGTCGAGCGCAAGCTGCGCCGCATGCAGCATCGACTGGCCGATGTCGGCCCGCGCGCCAGTCAGCGGCAGCAGAATGGCAACCCGCTGGCCGGGTGCGCCAGGCCGGGCGCCGCCCAGCGGTACCGGTGCTCCGCCATACCCGGGCGGGCCGTAGCCATATCCGGCGCCACAGCCGGCAAGTGCTAGTGTGCCGAGAAGGAGCACGAATGCCCGACGAAGCATGCGCCACATCTCCTGACGACCGGCAGAACGGACAGTCCGTCTTGCCCGATGGTCTTGTGCTGGTTTCCACTCCGATCGGCAACCTTGGCGACCTCACGCCGCGCGCACGGGAGACGCTGCTGGCCGCCGATCTGATCCTCTGCGAGGACACGCGGTACACCGCAAGGCTGCTCGCCACGATCGGCGCAAAAGTGAAGCTGTGGCCGCTGCACGAGCACAACGAGGACGCAGCCATCCCGGCGGTGCTGGCGCAGTTGCGGCAGGGCAGGCGCGTCGCGCTGGTATCGGATGCCGGCGTGCCGCTGGTGTCGGACCCGGGATATCGCCTGGTGCGCGCAGCGCTTGCGGCGGGGTTGGCGGTCGGCGCGGTGCCCGGCGCGAAATCCGCGGGCACCCCGCGGGTGCAGTAAAGCCAGCCCCCCCAGCCCCTCCACGTCCGGGGCGTACCCCCCCCCCCCC
>JANWJK010000259.1 GCA_025452005.1 Acetobacteraceae bacterium
CGCATGATGAATGCGCGGAATTCGGTGAGCCAGGACGGCGTCTTCAGCGACGGGATGCTGGGCGGCATGGCGGTTTCCTCACCGTGGTTCGACGCTACATAACGTCATCCGCCGCTATAGGGCGCGCCCCAGCGGTCCTGGTACACTACACTTTCGAGTGGCGTGCGTCGCACCGGCCCGAATTTCCCCATGGGATATCCGATCGGCAGGATCGCGTAGGAGTGGACATCGTCCGGCAGCCCCATTGCCGCCTCGACCTCCTTCTCGAAATTCAGGTGCAGCGTGGTCAGCGTGCATCCCAGACCCACGGCGCGACACGCCAGCAGGATGTTCTGCACGGCGGGGAAGATGGAGGACCCGGTGTTCCGTGGCCCCGGAGCGCAGGGCACGATCCAGACCGGCGCCTCGTGGAGGTGATCGGCGAGGTACTCGGCCGCCGCCAGCATACGGGCGAAGCGCTCCGGCGTGGTCCCCGGCGCCGGCTGGCTGGTGCGGTAGCGCGGCCCGACGATCTCGTGCCATCCCTTGCGGTACCAGGCGCCCGCTTCCGCCTTGATCGCCGGATCGCGGATCACCACGAAGCGCCAGCTCTGCATGTTCCCGCCATTGGCGGCGTGAGTCCCGGCCTCGAGCACCTGGCGAAGCAGCACCTCGGGCACCGGATCGGGCTTCAGCCGCCGCATCGAGCGCGTGGTGCGCATGATCTCGAACAGGTCGTGCGGCATCGGCTGATCTCCCGCCTGCGGATATGCCGCATCGTCCGACATCGACGGCGGGAGGGGCAAGAGCCTGGGTGCCAGTCTATGCAGCCTCGCCGTGAGACGGTATCGGTTCGGGGTTCGAACGCGTAAGGGGGAGGGCGGCATGCCGATCACGGTGACGCCGACCGGCGCCGCGCTGGGCGCGCAGATTGCCGGGGTCGATCTGCGGCACATTTCGGATGCGGACTTCGCGGCGGTGCATCGCGCCTGGCTGGATCACCAGGTGCTGCTGTTCCGCGGGCAGACACTGAACGACGACGACATGATCGCGTTCAGCCGCCGCTTCGGCGAACTGGATTTCGCGCCGATCCAGGAGAACGGGAGGCGCTTCGTCGAGGGCCATCCGGAGATCTACGTGGTGTCGAACGTCATCGAGAACGGTGTCGCGATCGGCAGCCTCGGCGCCGGCGAGGCCGTGTGGCACACCGACATGTCGTATCTCGACGACCCGCCGAAGGCGAGCATGCTGTATGCGATCGAGATTCCCCCGGCCGGTGGGAACACCGGTTTCACCAACATGTATCGGGCGCACGAGGCCCTGCCGGACTCGCTGAAGCGGCGCATCGCGGGGCGGCGGGTGAAGCACGATGGGACATACAACAGCGGTGGCTATGTGCGGCAGGGCGTGACGCCGACCGACGATCCGCGCGAGGCGCCAGGGACCTACCATCCGATCGTGTGCACGCATCCGGAGACTGGGCAGAAGTGCCTGTATCTCGGGCGGCGGCGCAACGCGTATATCGAGGGGCTCGATCTGTCTGAGTCAGAGGGGCTGCTGGACGAGGTGTGGCAGCATGCGACGCGCGACGAGCTGACCTGGTACAATACGTGGCGCGTGGGCGATGTGGTGCTGTGGGACAACCGCTGCACCATGCACCGGCGCGATCCGTTCGATGAGTCGAGCCGGCGGATCATGCACCGCACGCAGATGAAGGGTGAGGCGCGGCCGGTGGCGTGAGCCAGGAAGCGCTCTCAGCGCAACGTCAGTTCCCAGTCCTCGCCCACCATCGGTGGGCCGAAGTCGCAGTGCGGTGCGCTCGCCACCAAGCGAAAGCCGGCCTGCTGATAGATTGATCGCGCCGGGGTCAGGACTTCGTTGGTCCACAGCGTGACGCGGCGATAGCCGGTCTCGCGTGCGAAGGCGATGCACTCCGCGGTCAGCCGCCGGCCGATGCCGAGACCGCGTGCCGCCGGCTCGACCAGCAGCAGGCGCAGCTTCGCCTCGTCGTCCGATTTTCGCACCAGGAACACCGAGCCGACATTCACGCCGTCCCGCTCGGCGATCCAGCAGCGCTCGCGCCGCGGATCGTGCTGTGCCAGGAATTCGCCGGCGACGCGTGCGACCAGCGCCTCGAAGCGGGCGTCGAAGCCGTATTCCCCGGCGTACAGCGCACCGTGCCGTGCCACGACCCAACCGATGTCGCCCGGCCGATGCTGGCGCAACAGCCAGGGGGTCGGCTGGGATGCGCCGAGCAGGGCCTCGATGCGCTGCATCGCGGTGACCAGCGACCCCTGCGCGGGATCCGGAAGCCTGGCCAACAGGGCGCCAACCTCCTCGCGCGATCGTGCATCGAGCGGGGCGAAGGCGGCACGCCCCGCCTCGGTCAGGGACAGCCGGATCTGGCGCCGGTCTGCCGGGGACGGCTCGCGCGCCAGCAGGCCGTCGCGCTCGAAGCGCTGGAGGATGCGGCTGAGGTAGCCGAGATCGAGCCCCAGTTCCCGCCCAAGTTCCGTGGTCGTGAGGTCGTCGCGCTGGGCGAGTTCGTAGAGCACGCGCGCCTCGGCCAGCGTGAAGCGGCTGGCCAGCAGGCCCTCCTGCAAGACGCCGATGACGCGCGTGTAGCAGCGGGTGAACCGCCGGACGGCGGCGACGCGGTGGGGGAGGGCGGTAGGGTCTGTCATGACCAAGTCATACGATTAGTTGACTGAAGCAAGCAACCTGCCGCATCCGCGAACGGCTGCACGTCAATGCGATGTGATGCCGGGCAGGCGCTGCAGCCCCATTGGCGCCGCATTCCCTGCCAATCTCTTGCACCGGCCGAAAGGCTCGATCGACGGAGGTTCACCAATGTTGTTTCGACGAATTCACATGGCTGTTCCGATGATCGGCTTGATCGCGGGAGCAGCCCCTGCGATGGCACAATCAGTCCAGGTCATCACGCCGGCGCCCGTGCCGGTGCAGTCCCAGGTGGTCATTGCCCCGACCGCCCCGCCGCCGCCGCGTTTCGAGAGCATCCCGCCGCCGCCATCTGTCGAGTCGCGCGTGATGTACTGGCGCCCTGGCCACTGGATGTGGGACGGCGCGAGCTGGTCCTGGTCTGAAGGACAGTACGTCCCGCGGCCGGCGCCGCAGGCAGTCTGGGAGCCCGGTCATTGGATGCAGCAGCCGACCGGCGGCTTCATCTGGATCGACGGGCGCTGGGCGGGTTGACGATGACCCGCCGCTTGCACCCGGCCTGTCTCGCGCTGACGGTGTTCACCGTCCTGTCCGGCTGCGTGCGCGAGGAGGCGCCGCCGCGTGCCGCACAGGTCATCGTGCAGCAGCCGGCGCAGCAGCAGGCGGTGGCGACGGTTGTCCCGGGTCCGCCGCCGCCGCCGCAGAGCGAGCTGGTCCCGACACCGCCGGTGGACGCCGGGCCCGTCGTCTGGCAGCCCGGCCATTGGCTGCTGAGCGGCAGCAACTGGGTCTGGCAGGCGGGGCAGTATGTGCCGCCACCGCCCGGCGAGACGACGTGGGTGCCGGGCCGCTGGGCGCAGCAGTCCACCGGCGCCTGGACGTGGCTGGAGGGGCACTGGGCCTGACGGCGGTTGACGGACCAGGGAGTTTCGCCGCCATACTCGCCGGTATCGCGCAGCCGCGCCCCAGCGAGATCGGACCCGCCCATGAAACTCCTCTGGTTCCATCTGATGCCGTACACCGAACTGCCGGAGGACTTCCGGCAGAAGCACCCGTCGGTGTGGGTCGACATCCACTCGTCGTTGTTCGACCCCAAGCGGGCGCACCTGATGTACAACGACTTCATGGACGAGATGGAGTTCGCGGCCGACTGCGGCTTCGATGCCGTGTGCTGCAACGAGCACCACTCCAACGGCTACGGCCTTATGCCTTCGCCCAACCTGATCGCGTCGGCACTGTCGCGGCGCACACGGGACACCGCGATCTGCGTGATGGGCAATTCGCTTGCTCTCTACAATCCGCCGACGCGGGTCGCTGAAGAGTTCGCGATGATCGACGTGATCTCGGGCGGGCGGCTGATCGCCGGCTTCCCGGTCGGCACGCCGATGGACACCTGCTATTGCTATGGCCAGAACCCAAGCCTGCTGCGCGAGCGCTATCTCGAAGCGCATGACCTGGTGATGAAGGCCTGGCAGGAAGCGGACACGTTCGCGTTCAATGGCCGCTTCAATCAGCAGCGCTATGTGAACATCTGGCCGCGTCCGGTGCAGCGCCCGCATCCGCCGGTGTGGATCCCCGGTGGCGGTTCTATCGAGACGTGGCAGTGGTGTGCGCGGATGGACTACGTCTACGCCTACCTGTCCTATTTCGGTTACAAGGACGGCAAGGCGACGATGGACGGGTTCTGGTCCGAGATGTCACGCCTGGGCAAGGATCGCAACCCGTACCGCGCGGGCTTCCTGCAGTTCGTCGGTGTGGCGGAATCGCGCGAGAAGGCGATGGAGTTGTATCGCGAACCGGCCGAGTACTTCTATGGCCGTTGCCTGTACACCGACTCGCGCTGGGCGACCCCGCCAGGCTACGTCACCGAAGGCACCATGCGCGCCGGCATGCAGAGTCAGGTGGGCCGCGCCGCATCGCTCGCCGCGCGCGAGGACGCACGCAACGCCACGCAGATGGAGGACATCGTCGAGCGCGGCTACGTCATCATCGGTTCGCCGGACGAGGTGGTGGAGCAGCTTACCGAGGTGGCGACGTCGCTGAACGTCGGGCACCTGATGTTGCTGTTGCAATACGGCAACATGAACAAGGCGCTGACCAAGTACAACACGAAGCTGTTCTCGGAAGCGGTGATGCCGAAGCTGAAGCCGCTGTTCGACGAATGGGAGGACCGCTGGTGGCCGCAGCCGATGGCGAGCGCCGAGCGGGCGGAGGTGGCGCCGTTCGTGCCTGGTCTCGCCGCGGAGTGACCGTCCATTGATGCGGCAACCGAACGGCGACTGACCATCGGGTACACGCGGCACGTGTGACGACCGATCGTGAGGCTGAGGCATTCCTTGCGAAGGAGCCATGCTGTCATTGCAAGCGAAGCGAAGCAATCTCGCGGGGATATTGCACCAATGCATGCGGGGGATCGCTTCGCTTCGCTCGCATTGACAGTGGGAAGGCGGGCAACAGGCAGTGGGCGGAGAGCGCCGTTGACCAATTTGGCAACTCGGAGAGTCGGCACGCAAGCGGCACAAGGGGGCGCCGGTCGAGGCGCCCCCTTGTGCGTGCGTCGTGGATGGTCGGATCAGATAGAGCCGCCGGTCCTGCGATGACGGGACACGAAACCCAGGCCAAGCAGCGCAGTGCCCAGGATCGTCAGCGTGGCAGGCTCCGGGACCTCGGCGAGGTCCCCCGAAATGGAACCGACCAGCACATTGCCGGTCACCGCCTGAAAGTTGAAGAAGTCGAACCCGGTCGGGAGCGGATGCGACAGCAACTCGTCGAAGCCGATCAGTCCCGGCAATTGTGCCCCGAGCGACGTCGCCGAGTTGGATCCGAAGACCCGCCAACTGTCGCCACCGGTTGTGCAGGGGACCGCGGTGCAGCCTGTACTGCTGCCCATGGTGAACGACAGGTTGGTCACGCCGGCGGCGATCGCCTTCGAGACATCGAGCTGGATCCAGTTCGTGCCGTGTAGCTCGTGTTCGGACACGCCGCCGCTCTGGGTCGGATCGTCGTTCAGGCCAAGCCCTACCTCGCCGGCGCCGTCGCTCTTGCCGAACAGCGCTGTTTGGTTGGTCGCGAGGGCAAAGTTGCCATTGACGAAGCCCGTCGCTGTGATCGTGACGATGGGACCCGCCGTGTAGTCTTGCGAGACCCCCAGAAGTCCTGAAGGCGTCCCCAGATCCCACGTGATCACGGCGGCGTGTGCCTGTGTCAGGCTGAGAAGACTGGCCCCGGTAAGTGCGAACGCAAGGAGCGATTTTCTAGTCACAGGTGTTTCCTTTGCTAACGGATTAGGAACGTCAGGGGTGGCCGACATCCGCCCCGCTGTCGGGCTCGCGCCCACGAGGTTGTGCGGATCGGCCATTTGCGGCGGTGGTGCAGCCCGTCGAGGTCGGTGCAGCGATTTATCGCTGCCGAGACCTCCATGGACTGCCGTTGCGGTGGTTCACGGTCATCGGACACTCAATCCGATGGACCGTACGGTCGGCCAGACATCGATTCCGGGCATCACTCGCTCCTGTCGACGGATCGCCTGATGCGCAACATCAGCGAACTGGCGGATCGCTGGCCGTCGAACTAAGCCCGGCCGATGACGAAGACAAACGATTGCTTCTCACCCGGTGCACGAGCTGAATTCATGCACTGCGGAGATGCTGCTCTGTTGCAATGCCGTGTCACCGCATCGCATGATCGGCACGCGCGCGCTGCGTGATTCGCGCTGCTCGGGAGTGAACGCCGATGTCGTGGTGGGCGGTCGTGTGCCTGCTGCTGTTCGCCGTGACGGCTACGACGGCACAGGCACAGTTGCCGTTCAATGTACCGAAGCCACCACCCCCGACGGCCGCCGCTCTGTTCGCCAATCACTGCGGAATCTGCCACACCATCGAACCTAATAGCCCACCGCGCCAGGGGCCCAACCTTGCCGGCGTGTTTCTACGCAAGCCCGGCATCTTGCCGGGGTTTCACTATTCGCCTGGCCTTTCGCAGGCGGACTTCGTCTGGGACGATGCGCACCTCGATGCGTGGCTCACCGATCCGCAGAAGCTGATCCCGGGCGCGCTGATGCGCTATCGCCAGGCCGATCCGGCGATCCGCGGCAAGATCATCGAATGGCTGAAGGAGCAGCACTGAACGTCAGGTAACACAAGCAACGAAGGGAGAAACGAACATGAGGAAAGTGGACGCACGAGCGAAGGTCAGCCGACGCGTCTTCCTGCAAGGCAGTGCCGCCGCGATGCCCGCTGTCGCGGCCGGTGTGAGCATCGATGCCGCCTCGGCGTGGGCGCAGGATGCGAAGAACCTCTCACCTAACACCATGGCGACCTTGGCGCGGATGGCCCGCGACATCTATCCGCACGACCGGTTGGCCGACGTCTATTACGTGAAGGCAGTCGCCGGCTACGACGACAAGGCTGGCCAGGACGTCGCGTTCCGCAAGCTGGTCGAGACGGGCGTGGCGCAACTCGATGCCAGCGCACAGCAACGTCACAAGTGCCCTTACCTGTTGGTGGCGTGGGAGACCGACCGCGTCGCACTGCTGCAAGGCGTCGAGCAGGGCGCGCTGTTCAAGAAGCTGCACGGCGACCTGCTGGTGACGCTCTACAACAACAAGGAGGTCTGGCCGAAGTTCGGCTACGAGGGCTCGTCCGCCGACAAGGGCGGCTACATCAGCCGCGGTTTCAACGACATCGACTGGCTGCCGCAGGTATAAGGGAGGCGACGGTGGCGACATTCGATCTGAACGACGACAGCGTCGTCTGCATCATCGGCTCCGGCGCCGGCGGTGGTACGCTGGGCAACGAGCTGGCGCAGAAGGGCATCAAGGTGGTGATCCTGGAGGCCGGCGGACGTTACGAAATTCCCGACTTCGTCAATGACGAGTGGGCGAGTTTCGGACAGCTCGCATGGAAGGGCATGCGCACGACATCGGGCACCTGGCGCGTGGCGCACGACTTTCCCAACCTGCCGGCATGGATCGTCAAGGCGGTCGGCGGCTCGACGGTGCACTGGGCCGGCGCCTCGTTGCGCTTCCAGCCGCACGAGTTCAAGGCACGCAGCACATATGGTGCGATCGCCGGCGCGAACCTTGCGGATTGGCCGATCACGCTGGCCGAGATGGAACCGTGGTACGCAAAGGCCGAGGACAAGATGGGCACCACCGGCACCAACGGCATTCCGCGTCTGCCCGGCAACAACAACTACAAGGTGCTGGAAGCGGGTGCGCGGAAGCTTGGCTACAAGGAAGTGCACACCGGCAACATGTCGATCAACAGCCAGCCGCGGGATGGCCGCGGCGCGTGTCAGCAGATCGGCTTCTGCTTCCAGGGCTGCAAGTCCGGCGGCAAGTGGTCGACGCTGTACACCGAGATTCCGAAGGGCGAGGCGACCGGCAACCTGGAGGTGCGGCCGAATGCGATGGCGCTGCACATCGAACACAATGCGCAGGGCAAGGTCACCGGCGTGGTGTATGTCGATGCAGCCGGCAAGCAGCAGCGGCAAAAGGCCCGCGTCGTTGCGGTGGCGGGAAATTCGCTGGAAAGCCCACGACTTCTCTTGAACAGCCAATCGGCAAAATACCCGCAAGGCCTGGCGAACAGCTCGGGACAGGTCGGGCGCAACTACATGCGCCACACCACCGGCAGCGTCTATGCCGTGTTCGACCGGCCGGTGCACATGTATCGCGGCACCACCATGGCCGGCATCGTGCGCGACGAGGCCCGCAACGATCCGAAGCGCGGCTTCGTCGGGGGCTACGAGCTGGAGACGCTGTCGATCGGTCTGCCGTTCATGGCCGCGTTCCTCGATCCGGGCGCATGGGGCCGCAGCTTCACCAGCGCCATCGACGGCTATGCCAACATGGCAGGGCTGTGGATCGTCGGCGAGGACATGCCGCGCGAGCAGAACCGGGTGACGCTCGATCCGAAGGTGAAGGATGCCAACGGCATGCCGGTGGCGAGCGTGCATTTCGATGATCACGCGAACGACGAGAAGATGCGCAACCACGCCTACCGGCAAGGCGCGGCGATCTACGACGCGGTCGGCGCGGTGCGCAGCTTCCCGACGCCGCCCTATCCGAGCACGCACAACCTCGGCACCAACCGCATGAGCGCCAATGCGCGCGACGGCGTGGTGAACAAATGGGGTCAGACGCACGACATCAAGAACCTGTTCGTATCGGATGGCAGCCAGTTCACCAGCGGCGCGGCGTGCAACCCGACGCTGACCATCGTGGCACTGTCGATCCGCCAGGCCGACGCGATCGCCGGAATGATGGGCCGGAAGGAGATCTAGCGCTCCGGCAACGGCGCGCAATGAAAGACTGTCATTGCGAGGAGCGAAGCGACGAAGCAATCTCGCGCCAGTGGGGCACGAAAGCAGAGCACCACCGGTCGTGCCTCCTGACATCGAGATTGCTTCGTCGCTGCGCTCCTCGCAATGACAGGTCCTCGCAATGACGGGGCTGATCGCCGGTTGACCGTCGGCCGTCTCATTCTCTATTGAACCGGCCGCCAGTACCGCGGCGCGTCAATCCCGAGAAGGACGTCGATGGCCTTGCGCCGCCTCGCCGCGCTGCTTGTGGTCTTTGCGTGGTTCGGTGCGGCAGAGGCCCAGGCACCGGGCGGTCCGCCCGCGGTCGGCGTGGTGCGCGTGACGCGCCAGACGGTGACCGAGACATCCGAATTCATCGGCCGTATCCAGGCGGTGGACCGCGTCGCGCTCACTGCGCGCGTCACGGCGTTCCTCGAGCAGCGTCTATTCGTCGAAGGCGCCGAGGTGAAGGAAGGCGATTTGCTGTATCGCCTGGAACGCCCGCCGTTCGAGGCCGCTGTGGCGCAGCAGGAGGCGGCCGTAGCCGATGCCAGCGCCCGGCTCGCCAATGCCAACATCCAGCTTGCGCGCGCGCAGTCGCTGCTGAACACGCCGGCCGGCCAGCGCTCCGCGGTGGACGATGCGATCGCCGCTCAGCGCTCGCAGGCGGCGCAGGTGGCATCCGCCCAGGCACAGTTGCGCATCGCACACATCAACCTCGCCTATACCGATATCCATGCGCCGATCAGCGGCAAGATCAGCCGCACCAATATCAGCGTGGGCAATGTCGTGTCGCCGGGTGCCGGTCCCCTCGCCAGCATCGTCAGCCAGGACCCTATGTACGTGCTGTTCCCGATCGCGGTCCGCGCCGAAATCGATCTGGAGAAGCGCTATCGCGATCAGGGCGGCATGAGCGCCGTGGTGATCAGGTTGCGTCTGCCGGACGGCACCCTGTACGGCCAGACCGGCCAGGTCGACTACATCGAACCGAGCGTCCAGGCCACCACCGACACGATCCTGATGCGCGGCAAGATTGCCAATCCACCGCTCAAGCCAGTCGAAACGGACAAACCGGTGGACCGGCCATTGATCGACGGCCAGTTCGTCACCGTGCTGGTCGAAGGGATCCAGCCGGTGGAGGCGCTGGGGGTGCCGCGCGCGGCCGTGCTGTCGGACCAGCAGGGCGACTATGTCTATCTGGTCGACAGCCAGAACCGCGTCGAGCAGCGCCGCGTTCAGCTCGGCCAATCGACCCCGTCCACCGCGGTGATTATGGCGGGGCTCAACGAGGGCGACATGGTGGTGCTGGAGGGCATCCAGCGCGTGCGGCCAGGCATCCAGGTGGTGCCCGGCCCTGCCGCACCCCCACCAGCCGCGCCGAAGGCGGCGGGGCAGTAGTTCTTGATCTCCGCTGTCTTCGTCGATCGCCCGCGGCTGGCGATTGTCATCGCCATCCTGGTGACGCTGGCCGGAATCCTGTCGCTGCTGCGTATCCCGGTCGCCCAGTTCCCCGACATCGTGCCGCCGCAGGTATCGGTCTCCACCAGCTACGCCGGCGCCTCCGCCGCCGTCGTCGAAGCGACCGTCGCGCAGCCGCTGGAGGCGCAGATCGTCGGCGTCGACAAGATGATCTACATGAAGTCGTCAAGCGGCAATGACGGCAGCTACTCGCTGACTGTCAGCTTCGAGCTGGGCACCAATCCCGATATCGACACCGTCAACGTCAACAACCGCGTGCAGCAGGCATTGTCGAAGCTGCCGACCGAGGTGCAGCGCTACGGCCTCACCGTCCGCAAGCGGTCCGCTGCGATCCTCGAATTCCTGCAATTCTACAGCGAAGGCGGCAAGCAGGACCCGCTGTTCATCAGCAACTACGTCACCATCAACGTGCTGGACCGGCTGGCGCGCACGCCGGGCGTCGGTGATGCCCAGTTGTTCGGCAGGCTCGACTACTCGATGCGCGTGTGGTTCGACACGAACCGGCTGATTGCCCTGAACCTGGCGCCATCCGACATCATCGATGCGATCCGCGCGCAGAACGTCCAGGCGCCGGTCGGCCGCATCGGCGCACGACCCACCAGCGACGCGACGCAGTTCCAGCTCAACGTGCAGACGCAGGGGCGCCTGATCACGCCCGAACAGTTCGGCAACATCGTGATCCGTGCCAATCCCGACGGTTCGGTGCTGCGTCTGTCGGAGATCTCGCGCATCGAGCTGGGTGCCGCGAGCATGGACACCGAGAGCCGGCTCAACGGCGACCCTGCGGTTTCCATCGGCCTCTATCTCGCCCCTGGGGCCAATGCGGTGCAGACCTCGGCGCGCGTGCAGGCCGCACTGGACGAACTGTCCAAGCGTTATCCCGACGGCCTGAAATCGCGGGTCTTCTACGACAGCTCATCGTTCGTGGCCGCCACGATCGTCGAAGTGGAGAAGACCCTCGGCATCGCCTTCGCGCTGGTGGTGCTCGTCGTGTTCCTGTTCCTGGGCAATGTCCGCGCGACGATCATTCCGATGATCGCGATACCGGTCAGCCTGATCGGCACCTTCGCCGTTCTGCTGGCGGTCGGATTTTCCGCCAACACCGTATCGCTGCTGGCGCTGGTGCTCGGCATCGGCGTCGTGGTGGACGATGCGATCGTGGTGGTGGAGAACGCCGAACGGGTGATGGCCGAGCACCCCGATATGCCGCCGGGCGAGGCCACCAAGATGGCGATGCGGCAGATCACGGGACCGGTGATCGCGATCACGCTCGTGCTACTGTCGGTGTTCGTACCGGTGGGCTTCATCCCCGGCGTCTCCGGTTCGCTGTTCCGCCAGTTCGCCGTCACCATCAGCGTGGCGATGCTGATCTCGGCGACCAATGCGCTGACCTTGTCGCCGGCGCTGTGCGGCGTGTTCCTGCGTCACCATGGGCGGCCGCGCGGCCCGCAGCGCTGGGTACTTGGCGGGATCGATGCGGTGCGCAACGGCTACGCCGCGGCGGTGCACCGCCTGCTTCGCGTCGCCGCCTTCTCGGTGGTGCTGCTGATCGCGGCGGGCGTCGGCATCTGGCTGCTCGCGCTGCGCACGCCAACCGGATTCCTGCCCGAGGAGGACCAGGGCGCCTTCTTCGTTGCCGTGCAACTGCCCGATGGCGCCTCGGTGTCCCGCTCGCGCGCGGTGGCGCAGCAGATCGAGGGCCTGATCGGGCCGATGCCGCAGGTGGCAGGGGTGCTGTCGATCGTCGGATTCTCGCTGCTCGACGGCGGCAACGAACCGAACGCGGCATTCGTCGTGGTGCGGCTGAAGCCCTTCGCGGACCGTACCGCAGCAACCGACAGCGCGCAGGCGGTGATCGCCCGCGTGTTCCGCGAGATGCAGCAGGTGCGCTCGGCCAACGCGTTCCCGTTCAACCTGCCGCCGATCATCGGGCTTTCGACCAGCGGTGGCTTCGAATACCAGTTGGAGAACCTGGAAGGCCGCGATCCCGCCGAGATGGCGAGCGTGATGCAGGGGCTGCTGGCAGCAGCCAACCAGGACCCGCGCATGACGCGCGTGTTCTCCACCTTTACCGCGAGCAACCCGTCGATCTGGCTGGACATCGACCGCGAGAAGGCACAGGCGCTGGGCCTCAACATCGCCGACGTGTTCAATGCGCTGCAATCGACATTGGGCGGCTTCTATGTCAACGACTTCAACCTGTACGGCCGCACCTGGCAGGTGAAC
>JANWJK010000260.1 GCA_025452005.1 Acetobacteraceae bacterium
CGGTGTACCGCATCGGCATCGCACTCGGGTTGATGCAGCCGGCTGATCCGGTGGCTTATTTCGACTACACGAAGGCGGTCCAGGTGGTTTTCACGCCCGAACCAGAGGCGCCGGGCAATCCGGCGGACGCTCAACAGCCGGCACCGCAACTGCCTTGGATCGACCGCCTGCACGCGGTCCTCGCGACGCTGCCGTCCAATGTCCGTGTCGTTCTGGCGATGCCGCCGGTCTACTTCACGGCGTTGCCGCGACCCGGGACCGCGGAGGCCGTCCGGATCGACGCGTGCAAGGCCGCTCTGGCGCGACTGGCCTCCGGCCGGCCAAAAACCAGTTTCATCGATTTCCGTGTCGACACCGAGCTGGCACACGACGCCACCGACTTCCTTGATCCGACCCATTATCGTCACAACCTCGCGCATTACATGGAAGCGAAGATCATCTCGCTGCTGCGCTCCGGTGAAACAGGCACCGCCACGGCGGCCGACGCGCCGCTGATCGCGGTAAAGTCGCCGCCGCGTGACCATGCGCCATAACGGAGCCATCATGCCGCCATCCACGCCCAAAGCGACCGAGCCGGAAATACAGGCGTGGTGCGCCGCGTATCTTCGCACGGCGCTCAAACTGCCGAATCTCCCTGACGTGGAGGCGGAGTTTCCCAGCCTCGGCTTGGATTCCGCCGAGTCGGTGTTCCTGGTGTCCGCCATCGAGGACTGGCTGGGACTGGAACTCGCGTCCGACACCGCCCTCGAATATCCCTCGATCGCGCAGCTGGCTCGCTTCGTCGCAGGCCGGCTCGCAGCGAAGGACGCGGCGCAAGCTGGGCGCGGCAGAGCCACTTGACCCGGTGGGATCCAAACTCGGAGCCTCAATCGGCGGTCGATCTGCTCGCCAGGTGCGCCGCGGAGAAGCCGCACGCGAAGGCCTTCGTCTTTGTGCCGGACCGCGGCGCGCACAGCCACCTGACGTTCGGCGAACTCGATCGGCGTGCCCGCGCCCTGGCGGCCAGCCTGTTACGACGCACCGTCCGCGGCGACCGGGCTCTCTTCCTGTTCCCGCCCGGCCTGGACTTCATCGTGGCGTTCTTCGGCTGCCTCGCCGCGGGTGTGATCGCAGTGCCGCTGATGGTACCGCGGCGGACCGAGGCGCGCGATTCCAGCGCAGCCATCATCGCCGACTGTGCGCCGAAGATCGCCATGACGACAGGCGAACTGCTCGCCGGCCGACCGGATGTGGCGGAGCGGTTTCGTGAGTCCGGCTTCGACTGGATAACCGTGAGCGCGATGAACGAGGCGCCGGAGCCGACGGACGGAGTTCTGCCGCCGATCGATCGCAACGACCTCGCCTTCCTGCAATACACGTCGGGTTCCACGTCCACGCCCAAGGGCGTCATGGTGGCGCACGCCAACCTGCTGGTGAATCTCGAGATGATCCGGGTCGGGATGAGCAATACCGAGCACTCGGCCAGCGTGGGATGGGTGCCGCTCTATCATGACATGGGTCTGATAATGGGCGTAATGCAGCCGCTCTATCTCGGCGCCACGTCGGTGCTGATGGCGCCGGCGGCGTTCATGCAGCGGCCGCTGAACTGGCTGCGTCTCGTCCACCAGTATCGCGCCGAACAGACCAGCGCGCCGAACTTTGCATTTGATCTCTGCGTTGACCGCTTCCGTGCCGACCAGATGGAAGGGATCGATCTGTCGTGCTGGAAGGTTGCGATGAACGCAGCGGAACCCCTGCACCACGATACAATCGAACGCTTCGCCGCGACTTTCGCGCCATACGGCTTCGACCCCGGCACCATGTACCCCGCCTACGGGCTGGCGGAAGCGACGCTGATGGTCACCGGCAGCCGGCGCGGCCGCGAACCACGCACCCGTGCTGTCAGCCGCACCGCCCTGCTGGCCGGCGACGTTGCCGAGGCAAGCGGTCCTGACACGCAAGTGCTGGTTGCCTGCGGGCGCGAACTTGCGGGTCAGCGTGTTGCCATCGTCGATCCGGACACGTGCCACAGGACAGCGCCGCCGCTCGCCGGCGAGATCTGGGTGAGCGGGCCCAATGTCACCCGCGGCTATTGGCGCAACCAGGAGGCGACGGCGTACACCTTTCAGGCGCGCATTGCCGACGAACCAGCCGACACCTGGCTGCGGACCGGAGACCTGGGTTTCGTGGACGCGGACGGCGAATTGTTCGTCACCGGGCGGATCAAGGATCTCATCATCATCCGCGGCATGAACCACTACCCGCAGGATATCGAACGAACCGTTCAGAACTGTCATCCCGCCCTGCGCAGGGATTGCGGCGCGGCATTTGCCGTCACGGACGAGAATGGCAATGAAGTCCTTGCGGTGGTGCAGGAGGTGGAGCGCAGCCATCGGCGAACCGCCGATGTCGCCGAGATCGTCAAATGCGTCCGCGAGGCGGTCACCCGGCAGCATGACATCGCGCTGCACGCGATCGCGCTGATTGCACCCACTACGCTGCCCAAGACCACCAGCGGCAAGATCCAGCGCAATTACACCAGGAGCCTATGGCTTGCCGGCGCGCTGGACGTGATCGGCTGAACCTAGCCGGTGCGCGGCCGACGCCGCACATCCGTTCGCACATAGCGGAAGTTCAGGATCGCTGGATCGGCGACCACCGGGCCCGGCGCGATGCCCACGATGATGCGCTCCGCGATCGGAGCGTAATCCGCCCGGAAGTGCACCGACGATTTCAGCACCAGGATCGGGCACTCACTCGGCTCGACCCCGACATGGCGCAGGATCGCCTGATCGAGCGCCTGCACTTTGTGCGACACCACCATCACCCGCACGCCGTCGATATCGATGAGCGCACAGGGGCCAAGATTGCCGGGATTGCCCGCACCCATCGGCCCGGTCATCGTGAACCGCCCGTCGGTCAGCTTCAGCACCCGTGCCGAACAGTCGAACGGCAATCCGTCCGACTTGCCGCCGAGCGACAGCATCAGCGTACCGCCTTCACCGACGGCCTCGCATGCGGCGACGCTCGCCGCGTCATTGATCAGGCACAGGACCGCGCCCGTCGCCTGCTGTCGGACGAGTTCGGCGAGCAATCCGGTCGTGTCGCCATGGCCGCCGCCACCAGGATTGTCCTGCGTATCGGCAATCACGACGGGCTTCGACGCGCGCTCCGCCAACCGCTTCGCCTCGGCCACCGCCTCTGACGCAGGCAGCAGGTCCTGCACGAAATCGGCCTCGCGTGCCGCGACATAGGCGGCGAACGCATCGGCTGCCGCATCGGCCTTCGCCTGCGTATCGGCATAGGCCGCGATCGCCGCACCGCAGTCCGCGAAGTCGGCATAGGGAAAGCCGAAGCAGAAGGCCAGTTCCACAACGTCCAGCCGATCCGCCAGCGCTGCGCGTTCGACCATCACCTCGCTCATCGGCTGAAGCATCGTGCACTGGCTGCCCAGCGGAAGCCAGAACGCCAACTGGCGGAACGCACGCGCCCACGGCGTGTCGCGATCGATGCGCTGAAGCAACAGGCGCATCGCCTGTGCGCCCGCATCCTTCATGTCGATGTGCGGATACGTGCGGAACGGCACTACCGCATCCGCCAGTGCTACCATCTGCCCCGTCAGGTTCGCGTGCGGGTCGAGGCTGATGGTGAGCGGCAGATCGCCGACGATGGCACGCACGCGGCGCAGGATCTCGCCTTCCGCATCGGGGAAGCTCTCGGCGACCGCGGCGCCGTGCAGGTCGAGATACACGCCGTCGAGCGATCCCGCATCGAGCGCGCGCGACAGTGCCGCGCAGATCAGCGCCGCGATACGCTCGAACGCCTCGTCCTGCACCGGTCCTGCGGGATTTGCCAACGACCAGGCGAGCGGCACGACGATGGCGCCCGCCGCTTCGGCGACGGCCAGCGCGCCGGCGGCAGGCACCGACCTGCCGCGCACCGCATCGAGCATTGCGTTGCCCTCGGTCAGCGGCGGAAACCCGGCGGGCCGGACGAAATCGGCGTAGGTGGTGGGACGCGGGGCGAATGAGTGGCTCTCATGCAGGAAGCCGCCGATGGCAATGCGTCGCGTCATACGGAAAGTCCTTGCACCACGGGAAATCCTTCATTGTGCGGATTGTAGAGTGGATCGGATGCCTTCCGGGACAGCGCACTCTCGTCGACGATCTGCGTGCTGCCGGCGCTGAGGTCGATCGGTCGAAAATATTCCGGATGCGTCTGGGCGTAGACGCCGCCGAGAAACTCGCGGTAGGAATCATTGATCGGCCCAAGACGATTGGCGGGTCTGATCACCGGGGCCGCGGCGGGGTCCATCACCAGCCCCGTTCCGACCGCCTGGCGCTGCATCCACCGGAGCGCCAGATCGGAAAGCCGGCGGTCGGCTGTGCCGCCGCCGACATTGCCATGCGCGCCGAGGAACCAGCGCTGCTCCACGGTCTGTCCGGGTTTCGGCACCGCGCTCCACAATGTGGCCTGGAAATCGATACGGTGTTCATCAACCGCTACCGCGTGCGCAGCGGTCTGCACGATGCCGCTCAGTTCGGTGTCGTGGAAGCCGTACTGTGCCGAATTCAGCCATTGCAGCGCCGCAACCGGAATACCGAGAGCGCCGACCGTGTCCCACACGCCGAGAAAGCGCACCTTGATCTCCCGCGAATATTTGGCGCGGAACGCCTTCGCCTCGTCGGTATCGGCGCTGCGATCGCGGTTACGGTACAGCGCATAGGCGTGCCTCAGGCGATACAGATTATCGGGTGTCAGCAGGCCGACATTGCGGATCATGCCGACCAGGCTGCGTGCCTCATAGGCACCGCGGCTGAAGCCCAGGATGAACAGCTCGCGATCGCCCGGATCGGGATGCGGATAGTTCTCGACCAGGAATCGGTAACCGTCGCGGATCTTGTCATCGAGCCCGAAACCGAACACGCCGCCGGATACCGAGTCCCACCAATCGGTGCCGACGCCGGTATCGTACCACTTCGTCTGCACCGACCCGTCGTGCTGGGGGCCATGTGGCACGGCGTCGTAGAACCGCACGACATTGGTCTCGACACGCGCCGTCGGATCCTCGTTCGAAGAGGGGCGGTTCCAGGTGCCATCGAAACAAAGAACCAGCCTGGTGACCATGACGATCCTCTGAATGCTGTCAGCGACCCGCGCGGCCGAAACGTCGCGTGCGTGTCATGCCAGCCATTCCGGCACCGGCAGGTTCCTCGACCGCAGGAACTCAGGATTGAACAGTTTCGACTGATAGCGCGAGCCGCCATCGGCCAGGATCGTCACCACCGTGTGGCCAGGTCCAAGCCGCTTCGCCACCCGCACCGCCGCGGCGATGTTGATTCCCGACGAAGTACCCACCGACAGCCCCTCATGGATCAGCACCTCGTAAATGTGCGTCACCGCCTCTGCGTCCGGAATGCGCTCCGCATCGTCGATCGGCGCGCCGTCCATGTTCGCGGTGACACGCGAATTGCCGATGCCTTCGGTGATCGAACCGCCTTCGATCTTCAGGTCGTTGTTCTTGACCCAGCCATACAACCCGCTGCCTTCGCAATCGGCCAGCACGATCCGCACATTCGGGTTGCGCTGCTTCAGCGCCATGCCGACGCCGGCCAGCGTGCCACCGGTGCCGCAGGCGCAGGTGAAGGCATCGACGCGGCCGTCGGTCTGTTCCCAGATCTCAGGCCCGGTGTGGGCGCGATGGCCCTCGCGGTTGGCCAGATTATCGAACTGGTTCGCCCACACAGCGCCGGTCTCCTCGGCCATCCGCTGCGAGACGTGCACGTAGTTGCCTGGATCGCGATACGGTTTGGCCGGCACCAACCGGAGATCTGCACCGATCATGCGCAAAAAATCGATCTTCTCCTTGCTCTGCGTCTCCGGCATCACGATGACGCAGCGATAGCCGCGCGCGTTGCCGACCAGCGTGAGGCCGATGCCGGTGTTGCCGGCGGTACCCTCGACGATCGTGCCGCCGGGCTTCAGGGCGCCGCGCTTCTCGGCATCGGCGATGATGTAGAGCCCGGCCCGGTCCTTCACCGAACCGCCCGGGTTCATGAACTCGGCCTTGCCCAGGACATTGCAGCCGGTCGCCTCCGAGGCGCGGCGCAGCTTGATCAGGGGCGTCTGCCCGATCGACCCCGCGAGGTCCTCTTGCCAACGCGTGCCGTGGTAGAGTTGGGTCATCGCCATCCTCATGCAGCCGGAGTTTCTGTCATGGTTGAGAATGTGCCCCCGCGACAGGTCTGGGAAGCCCTCCGGAAGGATCCGAAGGCACAGCTCGTGGACGTGCGGACGGACGCCGAGTGGACCTTCGTCGGCCTGCCGGACCTCTCGTCGGCCGGCAAGCAGGTCGTGCCGATCCAGTGGCAGGTTTATCCGACGATGGTACGCAATACCGCCTTTGCCGATCAATTGAAGGAGGCCGGCTTCACCGCCGAACACCACATCTACTTCATCTGCCGCAGCGGCCAGCGTAGTCTTGCCGCCGCGCAGGCCGCTCAGGCAGCGGGTTTTCCGCGCTCTTACAATGTCGCTGACGGGTTCGAAGGCGGTGTCGATGCCGCGGGCCATCGCGGGGTGGCGAGCGGATGGAAGGCCGAGGGGCTGCCTTGGCGGCAACGATAGGCAGCTTGTGACTTTCCAACGGTGCGCCCATATTCATTCTGCCCGACAGCGATCGGGCATTTCCCAAAGTCAGCCATGGCCGGTCGGACCACCATGCGAGGGCGATTGCCCTGACCCTGAAAGGATTGGCGATGACTCCGCAGTTTCTTCGTTCCGAAGCGGCACGATTCCGCGAGATGGCTGAAGCGGTCACCGATCGCGAGGCCTCACGGCAGAGGCTGCTGGGAATGGCTGTCGACTATGAAGCCCGCGCGGCTGCTGCAGAGGCAGATCAGCCGCCCGCGCCGCAGCCCTCCGCCGTTGAGCCGCCTCCTGCCGCCGAGCCGCCGCCGGCGACTGAAGAAGAGAGCACTGCCAAGCCCGTCAGGAGACGGCTCTCGTTGCGCGGCTGACCCGCGGGTATGGTCAGGCGACCGGCGCCCCTACGGCCAATCGCAGCACGACCATCCAGGGATAGCGGGTATCCAAGACCTGCCCGTCCGGCGTTGCCAGCTTGCCGTCCGGCGTGACCGGCACATGCTTCATCGTCACCGCGTCATCGACGTTCCCGCCGACCACGGCGATCTGTCCCGGTACCGCGGTATCGACCACGACATCGCAATGTCCGGGAAAATGGCCTGCCGGCAAATCGTCGTAGTGCAGGTCGTGCGCACCGCCGCGGCCAAGGCAGATCAGGTCGCCCGGCTGCGGCGCATATTCCTCGGGGCGCTCGGCGATAATCCAATATCCCGATGTCCGCCTCAGCTTCATCTCCTTGGCGATGTCGATGTACTCGGAATGGCTGGCGGAATACGGAAAGCGCGCGCCGGCACCGGCGATGCGCATGACATAGGAGACAAACGCGGCCGACCAGGCGTAGGTGCCGTCATCGCTGGCGGGATACACCGCGCCTTTCGCATCGTGCTTGCCGGTCCAGGCCGATTCCGGTGCACCGGCATTCATCGCCAGCCACCAGTACTCGCCGATGCGCTGCCAAAGCCCTTGCTGCCGCTCCGGCTTGGCGTCGGGCGTGACCGGGTGGTAGCTGCCAGGTGGATCGTCATCGACCGGCGAGCCGAACAGCCGCCATTCACGCAACGCGATCGCCACCACGGCGTCGCGCGAGAACGCCTGGTAGGGGACGCGAGCAAACGGCGGCACGCGCGACTCAGGCGGCAGTGGCGGCGCGGCGCACGATGACGACAGCGCGATAGCCAGCAGCGAGGCGGCACGCCATGCGATGCGCATTCACTGGCTCCGGCGCTGCTCCGGGAACAGCGACAGTAGGCCGTCGGCGCTCGCCGCGCAGCGGCCGCGTTCAGTGATCAGCCCGGTCACCAGTCGCGCCGGCGTCACGTCGAACGCCGGATTGGCAGCCGGGCTTTCGCTGGGCGCGACACGAACCGTGGCGATCGAACCATCCGCCGTCCTTCCGGTGACGTCGGTCACCTCGGCGGCGCTGCGCTGCTCGATCGGGATCTCGGCAATGCCGTCGGATACCGTCCAGTCGATCGTGGTGGACGGCAATGCCACCCAGAACGGCACATCGTTGTCGTGTGCCGCCAGCGCCTTCAGATAGGTGCCGATCTTGTTGGCGACATCGCCGCGGCGGGTCGTGCGATCGGTGCCGACGATGACCAGATCGACGTCGCCGTGCTGCATCAGATGCCCGCCGGCATTGTCCGCAACCACGGTGTGCGCCACGCCATGCCGGCCGAGTTCCCAGGCAGTCAGCGCGGCGCCCTGGTTGCGCGGCCTTGTCTCATCGACCCAGACGTGCAGGTCGATGCCCGCATCGTGCGCCAGGTAGATCGGCGCGAGCGCGGTGCCCCAATCGACCGTCGCCAGCCATCCGGCATTGCAATGCGTCAGGATGTTCACCCTGGCGCCTGGCTTCACGGCCTGCTCGATCAACGGCAGGCCGTGACGGCCGATCGCGGCATTCTGCGCCACGTCCTCGGCCGCGATCGCGGCAGCCTCCAGGTAGGCCACACGCTCGCGCTCGGCGGCTGGTGTGTTGCGCAGCCGGGTCAGCATGCGCTCGAGCGCCCAGCGCAGATTGACCGCGGTCGGCCGCGTCTCGGCCAGCAGCGCCGCGTCACGCTCCATCGCCGCCGACGAGGAATCCTGCCGCAGCCCGAGACACAGCCCATAGGCCGCGGCCGCGCCGATCAGCGGTGCGCCGCGCACCTGCATGGAACGGATGGCATGCGCCGCCGCCGGCACGTCGGTCAGCCGCACGATTTCCAGCGCCCAGGGCAGTTTCGTCTGGTCGATGATGCGGACAGACCAGCCATCCTCCGGATCGACCCAGACCGTCCTGTATGGCACGCCGTCGATCCGCATGACCCTAGACCCTCTGGTGCAGCACGCAGACCAGCGTGAACAGCCGCCGCGCCGTGGCGAAGTCGATGGCGATCTTCCCGTCGAGCCGGTGACGCATGAGCGTCGCGCCTTCGTTGTGCAGTCCCCGCCGTCCCATGTCGATCGCCTGGATGCGTTCGGCGTGGCCTTCTTCCACCGCCTTCAAGTGGCTGTCCACCAGAAGCTGATAGTCCTTCACCAGTCCGCGGAACGGCCCGAGCGCCAGCCCGATCACCGCCAGCCGCGTGCCATTGCCGCGGCGGACGTCGAACACCAGCCTGCCATCCTGCACAGCCAGGTGCAGCACGAACGGCCCGTGCACCGCGATGCCCGGCTTCACGGTCAGCGGCACGAAGCGGTTCTCCGCCGCGAGATCCGCGATCGCCTGGGCGCGATCGGCTTCCAGGGCCGCCGGCAGAGAGGAGGGGATCTCTCCGTCCAGCACCACGCGGGACAAACGCCCGTCCACAATGCCGGACGGCCGCCCGCTCATCCGGTTTCGATGTCGGTTTTCAGCATGTTGAAGCTCAACATCAGTCCGACGGTGGCGCCCTTGACCGGCCTGATCAGGCCGATCGCCAGTATTACGGTAAGCGGCACGAAGATCACCGACAGCAGCCAGGTCGGCGGGTCGGCCATCTTCTGCATGATCAGCATGGCGGGGATGACGATATGGCCGACGATGAGAATGGTGAAGTACGGCGGCGCATCGTCGGCGCGTGCCAGGCCGAGCGGTGCGGCGCAATGCCCACACAGCGGCGCCACCCGGAGGAAACCATCGAATATCCGGCCCTTCCCACAGACCGGGCAGCGCCCCATGAGGCCGCGGCCCAAGGCCGTCGCCAGCGACGGCACCGGCCAGGGTGGCTTCGGTGCGGTTCGGTCCGGCTGCCAGCGGATCGGGGCCATGGTCGTTTCCTTGCAGGTCGAGGGCCGTCGCGCCTCCATATCGGTCCGCTTGAACGCGTCGGCCAGTAGGCGGACAGTATCTGCATGGCACGTATTCTCGTGGTCAACCCCAACTCATCGGTTGCCTGTTCCGACGGCATCTCGGCCGCGTTGGCACAATTCCGCCTGCCCAGCGGGCCGCGGTTCGACGTTGTTACGCTGCGCGAGGGCCCGCCCGCGATCTACGACTGGCGCGATTGGCACAGCGTGGTGGAACCGCTGTGCCGCCTGATCGAACGCGAACCGGCCGATGCCTACGTCATCGCCTGCGCGTCCGACCCCGGCATCGAGGCCGCGCGCGGTGTCACGAGGCAGCCGGTATTCGGCGTGTTCCGTTCAGCGGTGGCAGTCGCCGTGGCGCGCGCCGAGCGCTTCGGCGTGCTCGCCATCGTCGAGGCCTCCAAGGCCCGCCATCTCGCCGCGCTGCGGGCAATGGGGCTGGAGAGCCGGCTGGCCGCCGAAGTGGCGCTGAACGTGACGATGGACACGCTGCTGGATCCGGATGCGGCGCGTTCGCGGCTGATCGAGGCCGCGCGCGCGTGCGCCGCCGCCGGCGCTGGAACGGTGATCCTCGGCTGCACCGGCATGGCGCATCATCGCGCCGTGGTCGAGGATGCCGCCGGCGTGCCGGTGATCGAACCGTGCCAGGCGGCCGCCGCGATCGCGCTGAGCCTGTAGCGCCCTACGCCTCGACATCCAGCTCGTGCGGCTCGACCTCGACGAGATCGGCGTCGGAATGGGGCCTGCGCGAACGTCGCGGCCGCTTCCCGCCGTCATCCTCCGGCGGCTGGTTGCCTTCGACCGGCGATTGCTTGCTGGCTGGCGTGACGGCACCGATCCCGCTCATCGCCTCGTTCTGTCACCTCATCGGTTAGCGCGGAGTTAACGTCGTGGCAGCCGGTGTCAGCCGGCAGGCTTCATCCCCAGTATCCGCTCGAACCGCTCGCAGTAGGCCGGCCACACGTCGGGGTTGATCAACCGCGGCGGACGCTTGCCGTCCAGGATGTCGATGAGCTGCTCGGCCGCGAACCGCGCCATGTTGTCGCGAGATTCATGGGTGGCGCCCGCCGTGTGCGGGCTGACCAGCACGTTGTCGAACGCCATCAGCCTGTGGTCGTGCGGCGGCGGTTCGTCCTCCCACCCATCCAGCCCCGCGCCGGCGATCTGCTTCGCCGCCAGCGCGTCGGCCAGCGCATCCTCGTCATGGATGCCGCCACGCGCGGTGGTGACGAAATACGCGTGCTGCTGCATCAGACCGAACTCACGCGCACCCATCATGTTCCTGGTTTCTCTGGTGTAGGGCGCGTTCACCGACACGTAGTCGGCCTGGCGCAGCATGTCGTCCAGCTTCTCGACCTTCTCCGCCCCCTTCGCCGCGATCTGCGCCGCCGACAGATACGGGTCGTACGCCAGCACGCGCATGCGGAACAGGCCCTTGCACAGCTCCGCCAGCCGCCCGCCGACATTGCCGATGCCGATGATGCCGATCGTCTTGTCCAGCAGCTCGGTGCCGATAAAGGCGTTGCGTGGAATGTCGGGCGCGCGGCGCATGCGGCGATCGACCTCGATGATCCGCTTGGACAGCGTGAGCAGCATGGCCAGCGCGTGCTCGGCGACCGCCTCCTTGTTGCCGCCCGACTGGTTCACCACGATGATCCCCTGGCGCGAGCAGGCGTCCACATCGATCGTATCGTAGCCGGCGCCGTTCGACGACACGGCGACCAGATTGGGCGTCTTCGCCAGCAGCGCGTCGGTCACCTGGAGGTGCTTGCCGATCACCTGGCGCGAGGCGCCGATCTGATAGGCGTGCGCCTGCGACAGGACCGGCTCGGCCTCGGTATCAGGTGTTTCGTTCTCCAGCTTGTCGAGCTGGATGTCGGGCCGCTTCGCCAGGATCTCGGCGAAGATCGGCCCTGACAGGTACTTCACGTAGAACACGCGCTTTGCGTTAGGCGCCATCGCTCGGACCTCTCCCTGGACGTATCACGACCCTAACCGTCAGTTGCGCATTGTCGCAACCGGCCGCATCGTCCGTCGAATGCATGAGCCACTGTCCGACCAGGCCGGCCCGCCCGACGTGTATGTTCGCGGCGCGCCTCCGCCACCGCCGACGCGGCGGCTCGAAGGACAGCGTCACGTCCCGGTCGCCGTCATCGGCGCGGGCTTCACTGGACTGTCCACTGCGCTGCACCTGGCAGAAGCCGGTATCGATGTGGCGGTGCTCGAGGCGAAGGAAATCGGCTGGGGTGCATCGGGTCGTGCGTTCGGCCAGGTGGTGCCGTATCTGAAGCCGGGGCATGAGGCGATCATGCGCCATTACGGACCGGAGCGCGGCCAGCGGATTGTCGATGCCGTCGCCGCCGGCCCCGACCTTGTCTCCGAACTGATCGGCCGGCATGGCATCGAATGCTGGGCGATGCGCTCGGGCCTGATCTTCGCCGCGCATTCGCAGGGTGGGCGGCGCGATCTCGAACATCGCACGCGCTACTGGCAGCAGCGCAACGCGCCGGTGGAGATGCTGGAAGGCGCGCGGTGCGCAGCGACGATCGGTTCGTCGCTTTACCCGGTGGCATCGCTCGACCGGCGCGGCGGCAACATCAACCCCTTCGCCTATGCACGCGGTCTGGCGCACGCCGCCGCGGGAGCCGGCGCAACCCTGTACGAGCGAACGCCGGCGCGCGGTCTGGCGCGGCGCGACGGGCGCTGGACGATCGATGCGGGCGACGCCTGCCTGACCGCGGACAATGTGGTGATCGCCACCAATGCCTATACCGGCGATCTATGGCCCGGGTTGCGCGAAAGCGTCATTCCGATGCGCGGCCACGGTTTCGTCACCGAGCCCCTGTCCGACAATGTCCGCCACACGATACTGCCGGAACGTCAGTCGCTGACCGATACGCGACTGCTGTATTCCGGTGTGCGGATGCTGCCCGATGGCCGCCTGCACGGCAGCGCGCACGGTCCAAGCTTCGGCGCCGAGCCGCGTGCCGACTGGCACCGCGTCGATGCGCGGATCAGGCGGCTGTTCCCGCAGCTCGGCACGGTGAAATGGCAGCAGGCATGGAGCGGATGGGTGGCGATGACCACCGATCATTTTCCGCGCCTGCACGAGTTGGCGCCCGGACTGTATGCCGGTCTCGGCTACAATGGCCGCGGCATCGCAGCGGCGACGATGATGGGCCGCGATCTCGCCACGCTGGTGCGCGGTGCGCGCGACGATGCGACGGTGTTTCCGTTGACGCCTCTGCGGCCACTGCGCTGGCGTCGCATGGCGCCGACGCTGATCCGCGGGCTGGTTCAGGTCTATCGCGTGCGCGACATGGTCGACGAATACCGGCTGAGACGTGCAGCATGACCCACATGTCATTGCGCGCGAAGCGAAGCAATCTTCAGCCGATCCGGGCGGGGGATTGCTTCGTCGCTTGGCTCCTCGCAATGACACCGGTTTGGAGACACCGCTGATGACTGTTGCCGACAAGATTGTGCTGATCACCGGCGCCGCGCGCGGCCTGGGCTTCGCTTACGCCCGCGCCCTGGGTGAGGCCGGCGCGCGCATCGTCGCCGGCGATATCGACGACTGCGGCCCAGCCGCGAGTGCGGCCGGGAATGGCTCGATCGGCGTCACCCTGGACGTGACCGACATCGCCTCCGCCGACTCGATGGTCGAACTGGCGATGGAGCGCTTCGGCCGTGTCGACGCGCTGATCAATAACGCTGCCCTGTACGGTTCGCTGCGTGGCGGCCGGTTCAATCAGATCGCGGAGACAGACTGGGATGCGACGATGGCGGTGAACGTCAAGGGCATCTGGAACTGCTGCAAGGCGGTGGTGCCGGCGATGCGCCAGTCCGGCGGCGGCTCCATCATCAACATCGCCTCGCTCGCCGCAACCTACGGTATGCCGTTCGCGTTGCACTACACCACGTCGAAGGCAGCGGTGATCGGATTGACGCGCGGCCTCGCGCGCGAGCTCGGCCGCGACAACATCAGGGTGAATGCCATCGCGCCATCGGCGGTCATGACCGAGGGCACCGCCGAGTTCTTCGGCGAGCGTCTGGATCGCGGGCTGGAGGTGATCCGCGCCGGCCAGTCGATCCAGCGCACGCTGGAGCCGGCGGATCTGACCGGGACGGTGGCGTGGCTGATCTCCGACGGAAGCTGTTTCGTTACCGGACAGACGATCGCCGTGGACGGCGGGACAGTTATGCTCTGATCGGCACTGGCAAGCCGTCAGCCCCGCCGGTAGATTGCCCGCAACATCTGGTTGCGAGGTAACGCCCATGTCGAAATCCGAATTGTCACGCCGTGCCGTGCTGGCCAGCCTCGCTGCCAGCCCGGTCGCCATGGAGTTCCTGCGCAGCGCGGTGGCGGAAGCGCAACAGAGCGGCCTGTCGCAGTCGGGCCTGGTTGGCGAGATTCAGGGCCCGACGATGATCACCGATCCGGCGAAGTGGCCGAAGAAGTTCTCCGAGGCGCCGATGCTGGCGGAGTTGGTGAAGGCCGGCAAACTGCCGCCGGTCGAGCAACGGGTTCCAGCGGAACCGCTGGTGTGGCAGCCGTTGAACGAGATCGGCAAATACGGCGGCACCTGGCGGCGCGCGTTCACCGGACCGGCGGACGGCGAGAACGGCAACCGCATCCTGTCGTCCGACAAGCCGCTGCACTGGAGCGCCGACGGCAGCAAGATCGTGCCGTGCGCCGCCAAGGGTTACGAACTCGGCGAGGACGGCAAGACCTACACGCTGTCCCTGCGCAAGGGCATGAAGTGGTCGGACGGCTCGCCGTTCACCGCCGATGACTTCATCTTCTGGTTCGAGGATATCTACAACAATCCGGAGATCGTCCCGACGCCGACGCCGGAGATGCGCCCGCAGGGCAAGCCCGGCCGCATGGTCAAGGTGGACGAGACGACGGTGCGCTGGGAATTCGACGTGCCGTATTTCCTGTTCGAGGACATCATGGCCGGCGACACCGCGATGGGCGGCGGACAGGCGGTTCGTCAGGCCGGCAAGGTCAGCTTCGGCGCTTATGCGCCGGCGCATTACCTCAAGCAGTTCCTGCCGAAATACTCGTCCGTCGATGCGGTGAACGCGCGCGCGAAGCAGGAGGGCTTCGAGAACTGGGTGCAGATGCTGCACTTCAAGAAGGACTGGGAACTCAACACCGAGGTGCCGGTGCTCGGGCCGTGGCGCAGCGTGCGGCCGATCAACAACCCGATCTGGCTGTTGGAGCGGAATCCGTACTACTACGCGGTCGATACGGCCGGCAACCAGTTGCCGTATTTCGATCGGATCCAGTTCACGCTTGCCGAGAATCTCGAGGTCATCAACCTGCGCGCAATGGCCGGAGAATACGACGAGCAGGAGCGTCATATCGACCTGGGCAAGCTGCCTGTGCTGCTCGATAATCAGGCGAAGGGCAATTACAAGGTGCATCTGGATCTCGGCTTTGCCGGATCCGACTTCATGTTCCACGTGAACCAGAGCTACACGGGCGATGCGGAAATCCGCAAGTGGCTCATCAACGCCGATTTCCGCCGGGCGCTGTCGCTTGGCATCGACCGCAACCAGTTGAACGAGACGTTCTGGCTGGGTGTCGGCACGCCCGGCTCGCCCGCCCCCGGCGAGAGCATGCCGCAAAGCCCAGGACCGGATTGGCGCAAGAAGTGGTCCAGCTATGATCCGGCGCTCGCCAACAAGATGCTGGATGGCATCGGGCTGTCGAAGAAGGACGCAGACGGTTTCCGGGTCCGCACCGACAATGGCCAAAGACTGCGCCTCCAGGTCATCGCGATCGCGGCGTTCCTGCCGTATCCCAAGCTGTCGGAGATGGTCGCCGACCAGTGGCGCAAGATCGGCATCCAGGCGGACGTCAAGGAAATGGAGCGCGGACTCGGCTTCGCCAATTCATACAAGAACGAACATCAGTTGTTCGTCTGGAACAATGGCGGGACCGAGCTGCTCTACCTGTTCCCCACCTGGGCCGTGCCGGTAGTGCCCAATGCGGCGTTCGCACCCGATTACGCGGCGTGGTACTCCTCGGGCGGCAAGCAGGGCACCAAGCCGGACGATCCGAACATCCTGAAGATCTTCGATCTCTACACCGAGGCCGCGGGGCTACAGGCTGAGGGCCGCAACCGCAACGCGCAGGAGATCTGGAAGATCCTGGTCGATCAGCAATACGGCATCGGCACGGTCGGCCAGTCTCCGGCGGGCCTGGGCGTACGGCTGGTGTCGAACCGGCTGGGCAACATCGCCGCGCGCGTGTGCAACGCGCAGCATTGCCGGACCCCGGGCAATTCGCATCCCGAGACCTGGTACTTCAAGACATGATGTTTGCGACCGAGGGCAGCGGAAGGCGCTCCCCCTCCCCTTGTGGGTGGGGGTCGGGGGGAGGGGGGCATGGACCACCAAACGCCCCGTCCTGCAACCCTCTCCCGCAAGGGGAGGGGGA
>JANWJK010000261.1 GCA_025452005.1 Acetobacteraceae bacterium
ACACTTGGCTTCGCGTCATTCGCGGCAAGTCCCTACCGGATCGGCGAGAACGCAGCCGGCATCACGAATGAGTTCTCCTGCTTCACCACCACGCCGGGCGGATTGCGCGCGGGCCATTGCCCGGTGGCCGCTGCCGCGGCGCGCACGGAATTGCGCTCGTTGGCATCCTTGTAGGCCCAGATATGCACCCACTTGTTGAGCGAGCCGAACTCCGAATACATGCCGGCGATCAGCGGCGAGAATTTCTGCCGCCCCTCGATCTTCTCGGACCAACGCTCGATGAGACCGGGGATCGACCCAGGGGTCAGCGTGTACTGGCGGATCTCGAACAGCGGCCCGACCTGGCGCGGCTCCAGTGGCGGCGAGAATGGTGCCGGATGGAAAATCTCGCTCTGCATGTTGGTAATGAACTCTTGGATCTTCGGCGGCCAGCCTTCCTCCTTCATCGCCGCGCCGCGCACCGTGGTGCGATGCTCGAAATTGTCATAGGCCCAGACATGGATGATCTGATTGAGCGGCCCGACCTCGGTGTGCCAGAACGCAGCGAGCTTGCCGTGCTTCTCGCGATGCGGCAGCGCCTCGCCGAAGCGTTTTTCCGCTTCTGCCAGCGTACCTGGGCGCAGCGTGTAGGTCCGCATTTCGACGATCATCGGCGTTCTCCCCTTGCACTTTGCCGTCCAAGCTTATGCGAAGCGCCGTCTGCTGGGAACCGGCTGCCATCTTACTTGAGCAGGTCTGCCACCTTGTCCAGGCCTGCCTGCACACAGGGCTCGTCCACTCCTGGTGAGCCCGATACGCCGACGCCGCCGATCACATCGTCGCCCACCTTTACCGGCAGGCCTCCGGGTATTGCGATCACACTCGGAAGCGTCACCTGCTGGTGCACCACCGGATCGTTGTCGATGTAGCGTTTCGCATACGCCGACGTCGCCGTGCGGAAGCTGCGCGCGGTATAGGCCTTGCGGCGTGCATTCTCCATCGTGTGCGGGCCGGCGTTGTCGGCGCGCATTGCCACCATCACCTCGCCGGCACGATCCACCACCACCGCCGAAACCGCATAGCCCTTGGCACCGCAGCTTTCGATCGCGGCTTCGGCGATGGTGCGCGCCATCGGATAAGAGAGATCTCGGTGAGTGATGAGCTGCGCCTGCGCCGGAACCGCGAGCAGCGCGGCGACAACGATGGCGGCGCGGGATACCAGCAAGGATGACATGGCGGAACCCCCAGGCTGCGGTTATCGGCTGACTGCCTGCCAGCCGCGTTCGTTCATGCACGAGCGCGCCTTGTCCTCGTCCACCTGGACCTCTCCCTTGTCGTCGTAGCCGCCAACTATCACGATCTTGGAGTTCTGCTTGCGGCACTGTGCCAGGTCGGTCTTGTATTGGGTGTCGCCGTACTCAGGATGGCCTGGGTTCTTGTAGGTCACCGAATCGCATCCGCCGAGGGCGGCAAGCAGCCCCGCCGTGGCAAGCAAGACGCCGGGCAGACGACCGCGGCCCATAAGATTCCTCCCGTGACAAACTGCGCATTGCGGGCCACGCTGGCACAATACGCTTTCCGCGCCAACATATATTGCCATGATCGCCTTCGCCGAACTGCTGGAGCGCCTGGTGTTCACGCCGTCGCGCAACGCAAAGGTCGCGCTGCTGCGACGCTATTTCGCGACGCAGCCGGACCCGGATCGGGGCGTTGGCCTGGCGGCGATCACCGGCGAGCTGTCGTTCACCGCCGCCAAGCCCGGCCTGATACGCGAGCTTGCCGCCACGCACACCGATCCCGTGTTGTTCGCGTGGTCGTACGACTATGTCGGCGATCTGGCCGAGACTGTCGCCTTGATGTGGCCGGGCTCGCCCACCAATGCGGCGCCGCCGCGTCTCGCCGAGGTGGTGGAGGCTTTGGAGAGTGCGCCCAAGGCGGCACTGCCGGGCATCGTGACAAACTGGCTCGATGCGTCCGATGCATCGGTTCGGCTGGCATTGCTCAAGCTGATCACCGGCGGATTGCGCGTCGGCGCCTCGGCGCGGCTGGCCAAGATCGCACTGGCAGAGATCGGCGGCGTCGCGGCGGATGATGTGGAAGAGGTGTGGCACGGCCTGGCGCCGCCGTACCTGGCGCTGTTCGCATGGCTGGAGAAACGCGCGCCGCGGCCCGATCCGGCGCAGGCGCCGGTGTTCCGTCCGCCGATGCTGGCGCATCCTTTGGAGGCGGGCGACCTTGCCGGTCTGCGGCCGGCGGAGTGGCGCGCCGAATGGAAGTGGGACGGCATCCGCGTGCAGCTTGTCGCGACCGAAGGCGGGCGGCGGCTTTATTCGCGCGGTGCCGAGGACATTTCCGGCGGATTTCCCGAGATACTCGAGGCGATGGATTTTCACGCGGTGCTCGATGGCGAACTGCTGGTGGTGCGCGATGGCCAGGTCGCGCCGTTTGCCGATCTACAGCAGCGACTGAACCGTAAGGTGGTCAGCGCTCGCATGATGGCGGAATACCCGGTCGGCATCCGGCTCTATGACATGCTGTTCGAGGCCGCCGATGATGTGCGTCCACTGCCATTCGATACGCGGCGCGATCGACTGGAGGCCTGGTATGCGCGGACGCGTCCCGCGCGGATGGATCTTTCGGAGCTGATCAGGTTTTCCTCGCTCGATGAGCTGATGGCGCTACGTGACGGGGCGCGCGCCGCGTCGATCGAAGGGCTGATGCTGAAGCGTGGCGACGCGGCGTATGTGCCGGGTCGGGTGAAGGGACTGTGGTGGAAGTGGAAGCGCGATCCGCTGACCATCGATGCCGTGCTGATGTACGCGCAACGCGGGCATGGCAAGCGCAGCAGCTACTATTCGGACTATACATTCGGTGTGTGGCGAGATGACGAGCTGGTGCCGGTGGGGAAAGCGTATTTCGGCTTTACCGACCAGGAGCTGGCATTCCTCGATCGCTGGATCCGCAACCACACGGTGACGCGGTTCGGCCCGGTGCGGGAGGTAGAGAAGTCGCTGGTACTGGAAGTGGCGTTCGATGCGGCGCAATTGTCGAACCGCCACAAGTCGGGTGTGGCGCTGCGGTTTCCGCGCATCGCGCGCATCCGCACCGACAAGCCGGCGGCGGAAGCGGATCGGCTGGAGAGCCTGATGGCGCTGGTGGAGAACAGGCCTGCGGTCGCTGCCGCCGATTGACCCGATCTTGGCCGCGTGCTGCGCTGCCGTCACAAGACAAGGGGGTGAGCGATGCCGTTGGTGCCGAACAACACCAGGCGCAAGATGTTGGCGGGCGAGGTTGCATTGGGCTTTGGCGTGCATCACCTGCGCAGCGCTGCCGCACCGGCGCTCGCCGCTGCCACCGGCCACGACTGGCTGTTTCTCGACAACGAGCATGGCTCCTTCTCGGTCAACGAGATCGCGCAACTCTGCATCGCATCGCTGCCGACCGGTGTGACCCCGCTGGTGCGCGTGTGCGCCAATGCGATCGACGAAGCGACACGTGCATTGGACAATGGTGCACTCGGCATCGTCATGCCGCATGTCGAAACCGCGAAGGAGGCGCGACGCATCGCCGAGGCGTTCCGCTATCCGCCACTGGGGCGCAGGAGCTGGGGAGGGCCGCCGGCAGTGTATGGCTTCCGTCCACCGGCCATGGCGGAGGCACAGAAGGCGATCAACGATGAGATCCTCACGGTGGTGATGATCGAAAGCCCCGCGGCGGTGAAGAATGCCGCCGATATCGCCGCGGTGGATGGCATCGATGTGCTGTTTATCGGTACGTCGGATCTGTCGTCTGAACTTGGCATTGCGGGCCAGATGGGGCATCAGAAGCTGATCAACGCCTATGCCACTGTAGGTGCGGCCTGCAAGAAGCACGGCAAGGTGCTGGGCATGGGCGGCGTGTACGACGAAGAGAACGCCTCGCGCTACGTCGGCATGGGTGCGCGGTTCGTGCTGACTGGCTCCGATCATAACTACATCCTTATGGGCGCGAATTCGCGGAGCGGTTTCTTCGCGGGACTGCCGCGTGCGACCGAGGCATCGAGCGCAAGGGGCAAGCGGGCCAAGAGCTGAGGAGGATGTCATGCCGATCGTGCACAATGTTGCGAAGCAGAAGTTGCGCGATGGGGATATCGCGCTGGGCTTCGGGCTGCATCACCTGCGCAGCAGCGCAGCACCTTTGCTGGCGGGCGCCGCACAGCATGACTACATCTTCATGGACATGGAGCACGGCGCGTTCACCGTGCAGGAGGCGACGCAGATCTGCATCGCGTCCTTGGCCGCCGGGATTGCGCCTATCGTGCGGGTCTGCGCCGGCGCGCTCGATGAGGCGACAAGACTGTTGGACAATGGCGCGCTGGGTATCGTGGTGCCGCATGTGGACACGAAGAAGCAGGCGCAGCACATAGCGGATGCGTTCCACTATCCGCCGATGGGTCATCGGAGCTGGGGTGGACCACCGCCAATCTACAGGTATATGGCGCCGCATGTGTCGGAGGCGCAGAAGGCGATCAACGACGAGATCCTGACCGTGGTGATGCTCGAAAGCCCGGAGGCGATCAAGAATGCCGACGGCATCGCCTCGGTCGATGGCATCGACGTGCTGCTGATCGGCAGTTTCGATCTGACATCGGAAATGGGAATCCCGGGGCAGATGGGCCATCAGAAGCTGATCGACGCGTGCCAGGCGGTCGGCGATGCCTGCCGCAAGTACGGCAAGGCGCTAGGCGTCGGCGGCATCAACGAAGACGAGGATGCGCGACGCTATATCGGGATGGGGTCTCGCTTCATCACGTCGGGCAACGATCACAGCTTCATCGTTTCGGGCTCAATCGAGCGGGCGAAGTTCTATCGCGGCGTGGCGGCGGAGGTTGGTGGGAAGAACGACGTGAGGAAGAAAAAGAGGGATTAGCCGTAGCTGAATTTCGCCTGCCAGCCGGCGGCACCTTCGGGCAGCAAGCCGAACAGGTGCCACAGCGCGCAAAAGTCGTCATTTGGCTCGAAGCCGGCATCGGCGACGCGCAGGATGCGGTCGGCGTCGCGGCGGAACACTGAGACTCCTGGCAGCCAGCCGCCCTGCGCCGAGCGATAGCCCATATCAGCTGCGAAACTGCTGCCCTGGTGGCTTACCATGGGCATGCGCCAACCGCGGTCCGCGGCGAAGCTGCGTTGCACGTCGGGAGGATCGGGACTGGCGATGACAAAGGCGGCGCGATCCGCGATGTGCGGGTAGATGCCGTTGAAACCATCCGCCCAGAGCGTGCAGTGCGGGCAGGAGCGGCCCATGTTGTGGATCACGAAAAGGTCGCGCTTTGCACCAAACAGTTGCGACAGGCGCACCGCGCCTTCGGGTGTGGCAAATTCATAGTCATGCACAGGCTCCGGCTCTACCGAAGCCTGTGTCTCGCGCATCTTCTGGCGCAGCTCGGCGATCTGAGCTCGCCAGTCGGCGAGCTTTGCCGCGGTGTCACGATATTTCATGGCGGCGATCAATCCACGTACTTATCGTGCCAGCGCACCCATTCCATGGGATAGCTCAATCCCGCTTCGTCGCGGCCTTTCGGCGCCAGATCCAGGAGGTGGTAGGCACCATTCACCATATCGAGTCCGCGCGCGTAGGTTGAATAGGTGTGGTAGATGGTCCCGTACCGGTCCCTGTAGAACACGCTGATCCCGGGTCGTTCCGTGCCCGAGGACTTCGCCCAGCGGTAATTTTAGAAGACCTCGCCCTTCGCCAGCTCGTCCGGTGCGAATGTCACGTGATAGTCCCGGTTGAAGTCGCAGCCCGCGGATGAGACCCACTTGAAGCTCCAGCCCATGCGCCGCTTGTATGCATCGATCCGGTCGAATGGTGCCGACGAGATCGCGAGCAGAGTGACGTCGCGACGCGCCAGATGGACATCGATGCCATTGAAGTTATCCGCCCAGAAGGAGCAGCTCTTGCAGCCTTCCTCCCAATCCGGACCGAGCATGAAGTGATAGACGATTAGCTGTGAGCGACCAGCGAACAGGTCGGTCATCGTTTCGTGGCCGTTGGGACCTTCGAAGACATAGGGTTTGTCCACTTGCTCCCAGGGCAAGGCGCGCCGCTCCGCGCTCAGTTCGTCGCGCAGGCGGTTGAACTCCTTCTCCTTGGCGAGGAGCCGTTTGCGCGCCTCGATCCACGCGTCGTGCGAAGCAACCGGATGATTGTCGTCCGTCATGGTTTGTCCTCCTTCCTGCGGCGCTTGCGTGGCCTGGGTTCGATCTCCAGAATCGAAGCGGCGAGCAGATCGAACTGTCGCTGCCAGTAGACGCTGTAGCGGTTGAGCCAGAGTGCCGCCGAAAAGATCGGGCCGGCGTCGAGGCTGCATCGACTGATACGCCCCGAGCGCTCCTGGTGCACCAGACCGGCACGGACAAGCACCTGGATGTGACGCGACACTGCCTGCAATGAGATATCGAACGGCGCTGCCAGCTCGGACACCAGCAACACCTCCTCACCCAGCCGCAGCAGAATGGCGCGCCGAACCGGATCGGATAGTGCGAAAAATACGCGATCCAGCAGTGCCTCCTCGGCGTTTTCCTCCTGCTCGACGGTGCGCAGCGCGTAGAGAGCCATCGGCGAACCCATTATCAACACTCTGGTTGATAGTCAACCGACATGTTGATGGTAGGCGGTGGCGGACGTCGGCTCTACGATCGGGCCGTTCATTGCAAAGGGCGAGTTATGGCATACGGCGCAACACGGTGACCACGCAACAAAGCGCCCGCACGCGGCTGGCCGTCGACATCGGCGGCACCTTTACCGACCTCGTGCTGGCAATGCCGGA
>JANWJK010000262.1 GCA_025452005.1 Acetobacteraceae bacterium
CGCCGTGGCCTTGGCGATCAGCCCATCGAAATCGGCAATTTCTGCCGCGCTCGTCGGGCCGAAAATCGACACCGTCGGCAAGCCGATCGCCGTAGCGACATGCAGGGCGAGCGTATCGCCACAGAACAGAGTGTCGGCTTCCATCAGGATCGCCACGAACTCCGGAATGGACACCGTCGTCAGCGCCGGTCGCACGCGCGGATCGCCACCGCAAAGGGCCAGAACGGCATCGGCCTTACCGGCTTCCGCGGCACCACCGACCAGCATGACATCGACATCAACTCGCTGGCGCACCAACCCTATCAAATGATGTATCTGCGCGACATCCAGCATCTTCTTCGGCCAGCGCCCGCCGGCGCCGATGTTGACGGCGACCCGTCGGCGCGTGCTGCCGGGAAACAGAGCCGCGAGCCGACTCGCTGCCGCGGCGCGGAGATCGCCGGGAACCCGTAGTCTCGGCGGTTCGAACGGACCGCTGTAGTCCAGGATGGCCAGCATCCGCCGCTGGTATGAAGCGGTATTCTCACGCTTGACCCGATCGAATGCGGCCATCTCAAGCCAATGTTCGGCGGCATTACACGATGGTCTGATGACCCCACGTTGCAAATCGTATCCAACAACGCGGTCATCTTTGGCAGCCATGGTCGCCAGCGATGCACTGGGCAGGTCATTCGATAGCGAGTAGACGCAGTCCCAGCCGCCGGTTGCGATCCGTGCGAAACCCACTTCGGACAGTTCGATTACTTCGTCGACGCGCTCGAACATGCCAACGAGATCGACCGACTCGCGTCGTGTGAGCCATGCGATGTATGGCGCATCGTGCCGTGCAGCGATCATCGGAAGCAAGCTCGCCGAGCGGAGGACGTCGCCTATTGCATCCAGCTTGATGAACAGGATGCGTTCATTGAATTGCGCGACGTGCGTGCACGAGGGGCATTCCGAGCCATCGGTCTTGTTGAAAACGCAAGGCTTTGATGCCCTATAGTATCGACATTGATAATTGATCATTCTGGAATTCTTATCATACTCCGCCGCATACCCCTAGCGGTGCGGCAATCACCACGGATCACGCCCTGATCGGCCGGGGATAGCGCCACAACGCCTGCGCCAATCGAGCAGAAAACGCCGGCTTCGAGAAATTCTCCTCCACGAAGCGTCGCGCGTTCATGCCGAGCCGCGCACAGGTGTCGGGCTCGTCAAGCAACCGCTGAATCGATGCCCGCAATGCGCCCGGGTCGCCGCAAGGAACCGTCAAACAGGTCTCACCAGGCACAATGAAGTCGCGGATCGAGTCGGCCTCACTCACCACCAACGGGCGGCACATCGCGCTTGCTTCCAGGATGCTGCTGACCCCGCTCGAGTTCGGTACCTGATGCAGCGGCACCACGACGATCCGACTGGACGCAAAGAGATCGCGCAGCCCGCGGTCATCGAGCCTTTCGCGCATAACGCTGACGTGTCGCGGCAACACCCTGTCCGGACGCACCAGGCGCGTCTTGAGCACGATGTTGGCGTCGAGCCCCTCGGCGGCGGCGAGCATGCTGTCGAAGTCCCGGCCGACATCCTCGCCGATCGCCAGCACAGGCCCGTCACGCGCGTCCGCGGCCGGCCTGAAGAAATTGCAGTCCACATGCGCGCCGATGACCTCGACGCCGTCCCGGCGTCCCCAGCGCTGCGCGATGTAGGACTGCTGGCTGGTGCTCAGAACCAGAATGCCATCCACACGCGGCACCACGCGGTCGAGCACGCGCTCGCGCAACTTCCATGATTCGGTCAACCCCAGATCCCACAGCACCACCGGCACCGGGAACATCAGCAGACGGCGCAGAAGGACCAGTGGCAGTGCCGCGCCCTCGAACACCGAAACGATGATATCGGCACCGCGCTCGCGCACCAACACCCGCAATGCCCGCAGCGGGTCCAGCGCCTCCAGCAGTGTCGCCTTGCCGGCGAACGGGTTGCGCGGCCACTCCCCAGGGTCGATCAACACGATGTCGATCCCCGATGCCGCCAACCATCGAGAGTTCTCGAACGGATCGGGTCCGTGGTCGGGCTGGTAACGGTCGCGTTCGGGCTGAAACGGGTTAGGCGGCAGCAGAATGACGCGTAGGCGCCGCGAGGGATCCATCCAGGCTCTCCGTTGGGGCTGCGAGCCCAATGCTCGTGGCAGGCGGAGGCATTTTGCCCTACGTGGAATGGCGGAGCCAGAAGTGGGAGGCATAATGCCTGACGCCGATATCGCAGCCATCCGCGCCTTGCTCGCCGGCCAGCCACGCCCGATCGGGCCAGCGGAGCGCCGCCAGAGACTGGACGAGTTCGGCGGTTCGCTTGGCATCCCCCAGGATGCCCGACTTGAGCCAATCGAAATCGGCGGCGTGCCGGCCGAATGGTCCACGACCCCCGAGGCGGACGCCTCGCACGCCATCCTGTATCTGCACGGTGGCGGCTACATGGCGGGATCGATCGTCAGCCACCGCTATGTCGCTGTCGAGATCGGCCGCGCGGCACGCGCCCGCACCCTTGCCCTCGGCTACCGGCTGGCGCCCGAGCATCCTTATCCGGCGCAGCTCCAGGATGCGCTCCCCGCCTGGCAATATCTGCAAGATCAGGGACTTGCGCCGGGCTCCATCGCTGTCGGCGGCGACAGCGCCGGCGGCAACCTCACGCTGGCCCTGCTGCTGGCACTCCGCGCCCGCGGCCTCGCGCTGCCGTGCTGCGGCTGGCTGATCTCGCCATGGAGCGACCTGACGGCGAGCGGTGCGACGATGGAGACCAAGGCCGGCGTCGATCCGATGATCCAGAAGCCTTACCTTCAGGAACTCGCGCAGGCCTTCGCGGGTGGCAGGGATTTCGCCGACCCGCTGGTCTCGCCGCAGCACGCCGACCTCGCCGGCCTGCCGCCTCTGCTCATTCAGGTCGGCTCGGACGAGACCCTGCTCGACGATGCGGTCGGATTGGCCGGACGGGCCGGCGCGGCTCGGGTGCCGGTGACGCTGGAGGTCTGGCCCGACATGATCCACGCCTTTCCGATGTTCTTCCCGCGGGTCGCCGCGTCGCGGCGGGCGACCGCCGGCGCCGGCGCATTCATGCGACGGCATTTCGCATAACCGGCACGACCGGGCTCCTCAACCGATCGCGGACGCCACCCACTGCGCCCAGGCCAACGCCTGCCGATCCTCGCCGATCCGTGCGACGATCTGGATGCCGAGAGGCAATCCGTCCGGCCCGGTGCCCGCCGGCACCGTGACGCAGGGGACATGCAGGCTGGTCCAGATCAGGTTGAAGACCGGATCGCCGGTCCACGCCAGCCCGGCTGGCGCCTGCCCCGGCGCCGATGGCGTCACCAGCGCGTCCAGACCCTCCATGCACCCCGGAAACGCGCGTTGTGCGCGATCGAACACGGCATGCGCCTCGTCGACGGCCGCCGCGGACTGCGCCAGGCCGAACTCCAACCGCTCGCGCAACTCATCGCTGATCTGATCGCGCGCATGCGCCAGCTCCCAGCCCAGCGCACGTCCGCTCTCATGGCTCGACACGATCGGGTGCGCCTCGGCGATCGCCGCCACCCCTGAAGGCAGCTCGCGATCAACCACGTCGGCGCCGGCCCGGACCAATGCAGAGGCAACGCGGGGCAGCAGCGCCTGGGTCTCCGGCGCGGCGCCATCCCAGGCCGGCGAGCGGCAGATGCCGATGCGCGGCGCCCGGTCCGGCCGCACATCCGGATCGCCGAGGTCACGGCCGGCCACGGCACCGGCGAACAGCGCGCAGTCGGCGACGCTGCGGGCCATCACGCCAACAGTATCGAGGCTCTCCGACATGAGCTTCATGCCGAACCGGTTGATCGTCCCGAAGCTCGGCTTGTAGCCGACCACGCCGCAGAACGCTGCCGGCCGGATCACGCTGCCCGCAGTCTGCGTGCCGTAGGCCAGCGGGAAGAAGCCATCCGCCACGCCCGCCGCCGAACCGCTGCTCGATCCGCCTGGCGTGTGGCGCAGATCATGCGGGTTGCCGGTCGGGCCAGGCTTGCGCGTCGCGAACTCCGTGGTGACGGTCTTGCCGATCACCACCCCACCCGCCTGCCGCGCCCAGGCGACCGCGGCGGCATCCGCCCGGGGCCGCCAGCCGCGCCAGATCGGCGAGCCATATTCGCTTGGCATATCAGCGGTGTCCAGCACGTCCTTCACGCCGATCGGCAGCCCACGCAGCGGGCCGGGCCGTGCTGCCGCCGCGCCTCGCCGTGCGGCGTCCGCGTCGAACCAGGCGAACGCCCGCACCGCCGGGTCTCGCTCGACGATCCGCGCCAGGCAGGCATCCATGAGTTCGCCCGGTGTCAGCGCGCCGGCGCGGATCAGCCGCGCGGCTGCGGTGGCGGTCAACCTGGCGGGGTCCTGCATAGCTGAAATCTCCCTGGCAGCGCATGCGCAGGCTGGCGCAACCCGGCTCGCGGGTCCATCCTTCCGATGGATGGAACCGTCCGAACATCGCTCGTCCGTGCGTATTGGCGCAGGCCCCGACGGGTCGCTGACTTACTTCGTCGAACTGCCGCCCGAGGACCTGCCGCCGGTGCACCGCCGCGACCTGGAGCGCGCCTGGTACGCCGCGCGCGACGCGGCCCTCGCGCAGCGCTGGGGCGTCGCGCGTTTCTTCCGCTTCCAGCGCCCCGACGGCTCCTATGGCGACCTGGCGCTGGCCGACCGCGATGCATGCTGCTGGGCCGACGCGGTCGACGGCATGGTCGGCCTGCGCAACAGCTACGGCCTGTCGCTCTGCCTGCGGCTGCTGGCTCTGGTCGATCTGCTGGCACGCGTGCGCTGGGCGGACTCGCTCTGCCTGCTGCAACGCGACGGCGCCGATCTGCACCCCTCGCTGCTGCGCGCTGCGGCCAGCGCGCCGCTGACCCCGGAGGCGCGCTTCGACGAATCCGGATTTCGCCTCCGGCTTGCCCGCTTCGCCTTCGGTTTCGCACTGGAGGGCCAGGCGGCCCCTCGCCTGACAGGAGCCACGCCATGAGCCGCGTCATCGTCCTGCTCCTGCCGATGCTGGCGCTGGCGCAGTGTTCGCCGCCACCGCCGCCGGTCGGCCAGACGCGTGCCGACGCCGCCACCCTGGCCGCCTGCCGCGAGCATGCCGACGCGGTGTACGATCGCAACCATCGCGACACGATCTACACGATCAGCAGCCGCGACACGCCGTATTCGGCCAACTACACGCCAGGCGTCATGGACCGCGGCCTGCCGCAGCGCTTCGGCCACGAGAACATGGTGCGCGACTGCGTGCGCAACACCGGCACCGAGACCGACCGCACGTCCCCGGACTCCGCGCCGACGACGCCCTGAACCCGAGGTCGCGGCCGGATGGCCAGCCTGTCTGCCATCGGCGGCGTGTTCGCCCAGCGCAATGCGCGGATCTTCTACGCCGGCAGCGTCACCTGCTGGACCGGGTCATGGATGCAGCGCGTGGCCACCGACTGGCTGGCCTGGGAACTGACCCACTCGGTGCTCTGGGTCAGCGTCATCGCGTTCTGCAACCTGGCCCCCTCGGTGGTGATCTCGCCGCTGGCCGGTGCGGTGGCCGACCGCATCGACCGCGTAAGGCTGACGGTCGCCTCCCAGTTCATCGCCGCCGGCCAGGCGGCGATCCTGGTCGCGCTGATCCTGACCGGGTTGATCCGTGTCGAGTTCATCGCCGCCCTCTCGGCGCTCAACGGCATGGCCGAGACCTTCGCCCAGCCGGCGCGCCAGTGCCTGATCCCCGGCCTGGTGCCGCGCGCCTACCTGCCCGGTGCGGTGGCGCTGAACTCGCTCACCTACAACATCGCCCGCTTCATCGGCCCCGCCCTCTCCGGCCCGATGATCGCCGCATGGGGCGTGGTGCCGCCGATCGCCTGCAACGGTGTCGCCTTCCTGTTCGCCAGCCTGACCATGTACCTGCTGCGGCTCGACCCCGCGGTGCGGCTCGGCCACCGCTCCAGCCACAGCGTGCTGCACGACGCGATCGAGGGCATCCGCTACGTCGCCCGCCACCGCGGCATCGGCCCGCTCATGCTGTTCGCCGCCGCGGTCGGCATGATGCTGCGCGCGGTGCCGGAGATGCTGCCGCCCTACGTCGCCGATCTGTTCGGCCGCGACGCGCGCGGCCTCGCCACGCTTGCCAGCACGATGGGGTTCTCCGCCCTGGTCGGCGGCACCCTGGTGGCGATCCGCGGCCGTCTCGGCGGTCTGACCCGCATCGCCGTGTTCGCCGGCCTGGCGCTGACCCTCGCGACCGCCGGCTTCGTGGCGACCCACAACTTCGCCATCGGCGTGGTGTGCATCGGCGTGATGGGGGCGGCCACCACGATGCACGGCATCTCGATCCAGACGCTGCTGCAGAATTCCGCCTCGTCCGTCATGGTCGGCCGCGTGCTGAGCCTCTGGGGCATGATCACCCGCGCCGCGCCGGCAATGGGCGCGCTGACCTACGGCGCGGCGTCGGAGTTCCTCGGGCTGCAGCTACCGGTGCTGTTGGGCTGCGTGCTCTGCTCGCTGGCCTGGCTGCGCGCACGCTCGCGGCTGCCGCGCATGGCGCCGGTGCTGGAGGCCAGCGAGACGCTGGCCTGATCGCCGCGCTTGCCCTAGAAGGCCGCGAGCCACAGCAACATGGGGGAGAGACCGCCGATGCCAAAGATCGACCGCACCGAACCGGGCGCCATCCTGTCGAAGGCCGTCGAATATCACGGTTTCGTTTATCTTCAGGGCGTAACGGCGAAGGACACCAGCAAGGACATCAAGGGGCAGACCGCCGACGTGCTGGCCCAGATCGACCACCTGCTGGAGACCCACGGCACCGACAAGACCAGGCTGCTTCAGGCGCTGATCTGGGTGAAGAACATCCGCGACCGCGACGGGATGAACGAGGTCTGGACCCCGTGGCTGCCGAAGGGCGCCGCCCCGGCACGCGCGTGTGTGCAGGCCGAGCTCGCCAATCCGTCGATCCTCGTCGAGATCATGGTCACGGCCTGCAAGTAGCGCCGCTCCGGCCGCCGCAATCGGGCGGCTGACCAGCATCCACCGCGACACCGTCACGCGCCTGGGCATCCGGATCGGGCGCGGCTGGAACGCCGCGCTATCCGGGTCGGCGGGTCATTCGCCTCAGCGTGGCCACCTGCCGGAAGAACTCCTTGCGCGGTTGCGCCGGGCTCCCCAGCAGCACCGAGTCAGCAGGAACATCGGAAATAACCCCGGCCTGCGCACCGATCTGGCTGCCTTGGCCGATGCGCAGATGACCCGCCATCGCGGCCTGACCGCCGACCTGGACAAAATCCTCCAGGATCGTCGAGCCGGCGATACCGACCTGCGCCACAATCACGCAGCAGCGGCCAAGTCGAACATTGTGGCCGATCTGCACCAGGTTATCGATGCGCGTGCCGGCGCCGATGACGGTGTCACGGGTCGATCCGCGATCGATCGTCGAGTTCGCCCCGACTTCCACATCGTCCTCCACGATCACACGACCAAGCTGCGGGATACTGAGAAAGCCGGTCTTGGTCGTGGCGAAGCTGAAGCCCTCCTGACCGATTCTGGCGCCCGGGTAGATGTAGACCCGCGAGCCAAGCAAGGCATGACTGAGGCTGGCATGGGCGCCGATGCGGCAGTCGCGGCCCGCGACGACGCCGGCGCCGATGGATACGAACGATCCGATACGGCAGCCGGGACCGATCTCTGCCCGGGCCTCAACCACCGCGTAGGGACCGATCTCGGCGGATGCGTCGACCCGCGCTTCCCGGTCGACCAGCGCAGACGGATGAATCCCCGGACGAGGTGCCGGCACAGGATGAAACAGCGCGGCGACACGCGCCCATGCCTCATAGGTCGAGGCGGTGACGATGGCGATGGTACTGCTGGGAACTCGCGCCTGCATCTGTGGATGCACGATGACCGCGCCAGCCATGGTCTGTTCGAGCGCCGTTACATAGCGTCGGTTGTCCAGAAAACTGACCTCGTCGCGTCCGGCCGACTGCAAGGGCGCGACCCCGGCAAACATCCTGTTGATGGCTGGTGCCGTGCCCACCGCCGCGTTGGCGATGTCCGCCAGGGCGTATGGCCCGGTTCGCGCGAAGAATCGTGCATCGCCCATAGGAGCTTCGATCAAGGCCTGTTCCTCCTGCGGCTGCGCAACCAATAGTCTGCATAGCCCGTGGGCGTCTTTGGTCGACTCACCGCTGTTATGCGCCCATGCTCGCTGCATCGCCAGAAGATTGACCTTGCATTGCGACTCACAGTCCCCAAGTTAACGGTGATTTCCTTATGCGCATTGCGAGGCGTTCATCTTTCGCCGTCGCATAATTGACCTTCGCCATCTCGAAGGACAGCGGTCCCGTTTCGGCCTCGGAAATAACTGCGCGGGCCTGCACAGGTTGCTGCCGATGACTTCCCGCGGTCGGCAGCCATTTTTCTGCTACGAGGGACAAATCTCATGACCGCTGAACCCGATTTCGAAAAAGACCAGGAAGGGCGTGAAGCCGAAAGGCAGGCCACATCCATGAAGGATCAGCTAAGCAAGGAGGTTGCTTCCTGGTCCAAAGAGCGCAGACAGCCGTCGAGCGAGACTATCGTCGGGGTAGCGCAACCTGTCATCCAACGACGTTCGCCTCGACCGGCCGGTGAATCGAAGAAGCCCCGCGCACCATCGGTTGCCGGCAAGGCGCCTGGCGCAGGCTCCAAGCCGTTCAGCATGTCATACGATGGCATGACGCAGGCGGAATATACTCAATATCTGCTCGATCGTGGATCACGATGAGCGGGATCGTGGCCACCTGCAACGCACAGGGTGTCGTGAAGCTGTCGACGACAGCGGCAGCAAGCGTTTAGGAGCAAAGATGCGCCTGTCCGACGTTGACGGTCAGATAGCCTATGACCTGGAAGAATTCTGCAAGGATTACGGCAATCCGCGGGGCCTGTCGTTCACCTTCGAAGTCACCTGCGACGCAGTCACATACATCTACGCAGACGTGGTCGGCACCGTGCGCGCCGGACAGGTGATCTTCGAACTCAGCAGCGAAGACCTGGTGAGCACCAGGAAGGCTCATTGAACGCTCGACCAACACATACCCCAATTCATGACCTGTTACGGACCGCCATGACCGATGCGAAATATCGCGTGATCCAACGAGACGATGACAGCTTCGCCGTGGAGGTGATCAGGACCGGTGCTCTGCCGCAGACGGCCGCCGGCTTTGCAACGGAAGCCGAAGCGAATGCATGGGTTGCGCAGGATAAGCGCCTCTGGGACGCCGCCGATCCCTTCAGGACACCGGCGTATCGCCGGCGGCGCGGGTTCTGAATCGCAGTCACTGCCGGCGCGAACGGTCCCATGCGCCTCACGGGTGGGTGAGTCGCGTGCTGCCGGGCCGTTGCGGCGCTGCATTGTCCTCGATTCGCATTTTCCGAATTTCGACAGCGCCTTCGAGGCCGCCGGACAGAATCGGGAACATTCCGCCCGATTAGGACAATAGTCACGATTTCATGTTTTATCCACAGGGTGCAACGGGCGAAGTGCATCCTGCCATGCGGAATGTCCGCCTGCGCGGATTGTCATCTTTGCAACCCTGTTGCTACCGATTCACAGGGCTATTGCGTCAGCAATCGGGGAGCGAGTCGCGATGCGGGGGTGGGGATTTAGTGTTAAGTCGTTGTTTTTCTTGTCAGTTTTCGCAGTGAGTTGCCAGATCGCCGCATCGCCAGTGAGTGCCGCACAGAAACGACACCATCCACCGGCCGCGGGTGCCTCCTACCATTCCGCCCACTACACCAAATACACGCGCATCGCGGCGCACGGCAGGGGCGTGCTGCACGGCCGGCACCTCGCGTATGCGGGCGGCGGCATGTCCTGCGTGCCGTTTGCCCGCAGCGATTCAGGCATCGATGTCGCCGGCAATGCCTGGCAGTGGTGGGACAACGCCGCCGGCCTGTACTCTCGCGGCAGCGTTCCCGAGGCGGGCAGCGTGCTCACCTTCCGCCCCAACGGCCGGATGCGGCTGGGTCACGTCGCGGTGGTGAGCCGGGTCATCAACCGGCGCGAGGTCGAGGTCGAGCACGCCAACTGGTGGGGTCCCGGCATGTACGGTGGCGTCGCCCACAATGTCCCGGTGGTGGACGTCTCCGAGGCCAACGACTGGACCGCGGTCCGCGTCGGCCTCAGCGAGAGCGGCAAGTTCGGCAGTGTCTACCCGACCTACGGCTTCATCTACGACCGGCCGGACACCGGCGTGATGGTGGCGTCGCGCGGCGCCCCGGCGCCGCAGCCCGAGCTGAACCCGGCGCCGAGCGACCTGCGCCCGGCCGCGGAACGCGGATGGGAGACGTATGAAGAGGTCGCGGAGGCGCCGGTGACGCCGAAGCGGCACCGGCACTCGGTGCATCTGGCATCGCGCCACCTGCACCAGGTCGCCGCGCGATAGAAGGTCACTCCAACACCCCCGTCGCGCCCAGCGCCGCCGCGACGGGGGTGACGGCAGCGGTGCCACACCTGGTCGCCGTCGTGCGGATCAACAGCGCGGCGGAGACCATCACCAGTCCGGCGGTCACCGGCACCAGCCCGGCCTGCACCAGCCGCCGCCGGTCAGCGCCGCCACCCACCAGCCGATCAGCGTAACCACGAGCATATTCGGGCCAGGCGCGAACAGCAGAGGCGGGGCTGGCGCATCGGGCATTCCGGCTGGATACTTCGCGCGCCGCGATGCGACCAATCCTGCTGCTGCTTCTGGGTGTTCTGCTCGCCGCGACGGCGCAGGCGACCTGCCGCGTCGAGCCGCGCGGCGCCGTGCCGCTCGATATCGTGGACGGCCACATCCTGGTGACGGTGGCGGTGAACGACGTCGCGGCGACCTTCATCCTCGACACCGGCGCCGACCGCACCCTGATGGGCGAGGACGTGGTCCGCCGCCTGGGCATCGAGCGGGACGGCTGGGTGGCATCCGCCATCCGCGGCATCAGCGGCATCGAGCAGCGCCCGAACGCCCTGCCCCGCTCGCTGCGTCTCGGCGCGACGCCGCTGCGCCGCAGGACGCTCACCGGCGACACCAGCGTGACGGTCGGCCCGTTGCCGCTGAACGACGTCGCCGGCCGGCCGATCGCCGGCCTGCTCGGCCGCGACTTCCTTTCGCCGTTCGATTTCGACCTCGACCTGCCCGGCCGGCGGATGACGCTGTACGACGTGCGTGGCTGCGACGCGTGGTTCCTGCCCTGGACGACGCCCTATGCCGCGATCCCCGCCGCCACGCCGATGGGAGCGGCTCTGGTGGTGCAGGTGCTGGTCGATGGCCGGCCGTTGCGTGCGCTGATCGACAGCGGCGCCAGCGCCAGCCTGGTCACCTCGCCCGGCATCTACCGGCTGGGCCTGACCGAGGAACTCCTGGCGCGCGATCCCGGCGGTAACGGCAGCGGCATCGGACCCGCACCGGTGCCGATGCGCCGCCATCGCTTCGCCGAGCTGCGCGTCGGCCCCGAGACCACGCGCGATCCGACGCTATGGGTGGCGCCGGTGCACGTGGTGCCGGTCGTCGATATGCTGTTGGGCGCAGACTGGCTGGGTGCGCGGCACGTGTGGCTGTCGTTCGCGACCAGGCAGATGTTCGTGGCGACGCGGTGAGCCTACCACTCACTCCTGGCCCTATCCGCGATCGTATGCACCGTCGGACACTTCATCAGGAGCGGAAACGTGCCGAGAGCGAGCCGCCGGCCGGCCTCGCTGTCGGACGGGTAGTGAACGCCCAGGACCTCCCGGTTCCGCGCCACCCGCTCGGCCAGCCGCTGGAGCGGACCGAACGCCGGGTCGGGCTGGCCGGTATCCGGGTTGGTGCCATTCGACGCCGCCTTTGGCATCACCTCCGCCAGACACAGCGCCATCAGATGCGACTGCGTCGAATGGCCGCTCGGGAACGACGCGTGACCGGGCGGCTCGATCGGCGGCATCAGTGCCGGGGCAAAACGCGAGGCGCGCGGCCGATTGAAGCGCGCCTTGTAGTGCATGACCTGAAACTCCCCGACGCGCAGCGCGATCATCGCCAGGCCGTAGGTCCAGGGGTGCGAATAGGGCGTAAAGCTCAGCACGCCACGAAAATAGCCGATGATGTTGTCGCACTGCGCCAACGCCTCGGTCATCACGCCGGCGCGGTAATCGATCAGCGCGACGAGTTCGTCGATCTCCTGTTTCAGGTCGGCGGCATCCAGGATGGCGCGCAACTGGTGCTCGAAGCCATCCCATCCCGCTTGCTTGACGAATTCGCCGATCACCGCGATCGAGTACCAGTATGGTGTCCAGGACTGGTCGGGGAATGCATCCTTCGAGGTCCGGGTGATCGGCACGTAGTGCCAGTTCGTCGGGACATCCGTCGGCGGCCACTTGTTGCCTCGCCACCAGTCCTCGCCCATCGCCTCCTGCTTGTGCACGGCAGGAGACACGCCGATCGGACGCACGTTCGGTGTCGAACCTGTCGCCGCCGTGCCGCCGGGGCCGTTGTCGATCGCCCCCATGTCGTCCACGGAACCCATATCCGCGGCCCCGATCATGCGCGCCATGACATTCCCTTTCTCAACATGTCCATTGCATGCGCCGCTAGTAAGGCAGCCCGGCTTTGGCCAGCCGTTCGACGTGCCTTGCCTTGAGCTCCGGATCGCGGAACGGCTGACGCGAACGCTCCCATTCGCCGACACGGAAATCCGGTTCAAGCCGCAGGAGATCCGCCGCGACGGCCCGCGCCTCCTCGATGCGATCGAGAGCGACGAGCCCGGCGATCAGATAGCGCAGGTTGGATGTGTAGGCAGGATTCACATCCGCCGCCATCCGGCTCCATCTTACCGCCTCCTCGAACGATCCGTGAACGTAATAGGCGATCGCAAGGGTGCTGTGGTAGTATTCCAGACCGTGGTCGAATGGCGACAGTTGAAGCGCATGCTCCGCGTGATCGACCGCCTCTGCCCCGCGGCCCGTGTAGGCAAGCGTGCAGCTCGCCAATATCAGCGCCAGCGAGCTGTTGGGGCATGCCGCCAGGGCACGGTCGAGATACACCATGGCGGTATCGTATTCGTGGAACAGGAATGACTTGACGTGGCCATAGGTGGCCAGCGCCAGCGCGTTCCGCCGATCCAGTTCGATCGCGCGGCCCGCGAGATCGAGCGCCTTGGTGGCATCGGCCGCGGGATCGGCAGACCATCCCTGTCCGATCAGCAGACTGTGCCATCGCGCCGCCCAAGCAACGGGCATCGCGAACTCCCGGTCCTCGTCCATCGCTCGTTGCAGGTAGTCGCGCGCCTGCAGGAATCGCTCGCGATCCAGGCTGGTGATGAAGTCGAGCGCGCGCAGAGTGTAGTCGTATGCAGTGAAACTATCGGGGCGCTTGCGCAATGCCGCGCGCAGCTCCGCGTCGCGGACATGCGGCGCGATGCCGGTGACGATGCGGTCGATGATGTTGTCCTGCACGTCGAACAACTCGTCCGGCGGCACCACCGCGCGGTCGCCCCACAGGCTGGCGCCGCTGTCCGCGTCGCACAGTTGGGTAGACACGCGCATCAATCCCTGCGTGCGCCGGAAGCTTCCCATCAGCACATAACGCGCACCGAGTGCCGCACCGACCTCACGCGGGTCCGGCTGCTTGCCGCGATATCGCAGCGTGGAGCCGCGGGAAATCACCAGCAGCTCGCGCAGGCTGGCGAGCGAGACGATGATATCCTCGACGATACCGTCTGCGAAATAGTCATCGTCGCGGTTGCTGCTGAGGTTCTCCAGCGGCAGCACCGCGATCGACGGCAGCGTCACGCGCCGGCGCATGGCCGGCACGGAGATGCCGCGGACCAAAGGCGGTATCGCGTAGGCGCGCACCCGGTGCTCGAAATGCTTCAGTTCGATACGGCCGAGATCGCGGACCTCGATCCCCGGCAGATCGTGCACCAGATTGTGCACCGCCTCCGACAGCACGATGCCGCCGGGTTCGGCGTATTCCTGCAATCGTGCCGCCAGGTTCACGCTGTCGCCGTAGATATCGTCGGGCGTGGCGAAGATCTCACCGACGTTGACCGCGATGCGGAGCGCGACCGGCGGCTCCGTGCCAGCGGCCTCGCCCGCTGCCGGCACGACCGAGCGCTGCACCTCGCGCGCCCAAGCCACCGCGTCCCGCGCGGTGGGAAACTCCGCCAGAATGCCGTCGCCGGTCGACTTCACGATGCTGCCATGGTGCATGCGGGTCTGCGGACGGATCACGTCGTTCAGGATAGTCATCCAGCGCGCATGGGTGCGGGTCTCGTCCTTTGACATGAGGATCGAGTAGCCAACGATATCGACGAACGCGAAAGCTGCCAGACGGCGGTCGCCGTGCTGGGCCTGCGCCTCGTCGTAACCTGACTGATCACCCGGCATATTGGGCGCCTGATTAGAGGCAGCCGTTTGTCGACGCAACAATGGTCCACTAAGCTGCGCATGATTGCAAGGCCTGTGCGGGCAACCGATGCGCGTGAAGGAGCAAGCCAATGGCCGGCGACCACCGGTTCTGCCACTATCTTTCGACGCAACCGCAGGGCGATCTGGCCGACGGCTATACGGCGTGGCGCCGGAACCGAACGGCGCAACATCAGCAGAACATTCACCGACATGCCGACGAACGCCTGAAGGTCGGGCTCCAGCGGCTCGGTCTGGCAGGGCATGTGGCGCACCGCATCGTGGCGCACCCGTCCCTCGGATGGAGGCTCGTGCTGGCAGACGAGCCGGAACTTCGCGGACCCGACGAAGAACACATCTGGGCGGTCGAATTCGACATGCGCGGAAGCCCCGAAATTGCGCTTGGTCATCTCGCGCAGATCAGGTCCGGACTGGGCACGCACCTGGCGGACTGCGCCAATCTGCGGACGGCCGCGGATCTGCCGATTTTCGTCGCCGACTACTGGAGCCCGGCGGAAGCGACGGCGCCACTGTTCGGCGACCGGTCCGGGGCACGGCGGCTACTGGGCCTCGATAAGCTCCGCAAGCATCCAGGCCTTACCGGCAAAGGCGTCAACGTCGTCGTCGTCGATCAGGGTCTCGACAAGACACTGGTCTCGAGGCTGGGCGGTACCTATGGCGGCGGCTGGGAATACCTGCACGACGCGGAGACCGCCGCGACCGTCGTTCCAGGTGAAACCAAAGGCGGCCATGGCGCGATGATCGTGCGCAACATCCTCGACATAGCGCCCGAGGTCACCATCTTCGACTGCCCGATGCTGCCGCCGCGCATCGCCGGCCTCCGCCAGTTCCTGTCACACGCCGATGCGGCCTATGCCCGGATGCTCGCCGACATCCGCTATCTGCGCGAGCGCGACGCGCGCTGGCGCGGACCGTGGATCTTCGTGAATGCCTGGACGATCTACGATCGCCAGTCCGAACACCCGCTGGGCGACTACACCGACAATCCCCACCATCGCTTCAATCGCCTGGTCGCGCGCGCCGTCGATGAGGCGTGCGACGTCGTGTTCTGCGCCGGGAACTGCGGACAGTTCTCTCCCTCGGCGCGTTGCGGCGCGCACGACAGGGGACCTGGGTGCAGCATCTACGGCGCCAATTCGCATCCCAGCGTGCTCACCATGGGCGCGGTGCGCGTCGACGGCCTGTGGCTGGGCTATTCGTCGCAAGGTCCGGGGCAGCCGCAGCTTGCGCACGAAAAGCCCGACCTGTGCGCGCCCAGTCAGTTCGCCGAGACGTACGACGCCGGCATGGGCAACACCGGAAGTTCGGCGGCCTGCGCGCTCGCCGCCGGCGTCGTCGCCGCGTTGCGCAGCCGGTGGAACGCGCAGGCGATTCCGCCCGACGCGCTCAAAGGAATCCTGATGGCGTCGGCGCGCAAGACCGAAGGCGGCGCCTGGAATGGCCGGGTTGGCCGCGGCGTGCTCGATGCGGCTGCGGCGTTCCAGGCCGCAACCGAGCACCGGTCCGCAAGAAGCTGATCGCGGCAGCCGGACAAGCCTCCGGCTGCCGCGGCAACAAAGCTACTTCACCGCCGAGAACGCGGTCGGCGCGAGGATGAAGTTCTTCACGTTGGCGACAATCGCGCCGTTCTTCTCGGTCTCGGCGCGCGCCTTGTGCCAGTCCGTATCGGCACCGAACGCCGCCCACTTCTTCTCGCGCTCGGCGAGCGATTCCCAGGCCACGAAGTAGTACAGCGTCTGGCTCGACTCGCCGATCACCGTGGTCCAGAACCCGGCCTGCCTGATGCCGTGCTTCTCCCACAGCTTCAGCGTGATGGTGTCGAAGCGCTTCAGCAGATCCGGCAGCCGGCCGGGCACGCACTCGTAGATACGCAGTTCGTACAGCATGATGGTTCCCTCCTGGACGCCAAAAGCATGCGTCGGCGACCGGATGACGGTCAACCGCGCAATCGGATGGTTGTCCTGTGACAGCGAGAACTGCGGCGACGAGAGATCTTCACGCGTTCGCCCGCTTGCCCTCCGGCTAGTCCAGCGCCAGCTCGCGATAGAGATTCTCCGCGACCGCATCGCAGTGTTCGCGATAGGCAGGGTAGCCGCCGCTGTAGCGCATGATCCTGCGGGTCTGTTTGCCCGGGACATTGCGGTTGATGCCGGTCATCCACGAGTCGACCTCGTTGGCCAGCAGCCCCTGACCCATGTGCTTGACATGGTCGGTCCACACGAGCGTCCCCGCCTCGGTGGCCTCGATCCGCGTCAGGCCTTCATCGCGCGCATGGCGGACGAGGCCGGTCACCCACTCGACGCTGTACTCGGCGGCACGCGGAAAGTTGCCGAGCCCGGCATGCGGGCCCATCACCATCAGCATGTTGGGGAAGCCTTCGACCAGGACGCCAAGGTAGGTCTGCGGCCCCTCACTCCAAACATCCTTCAGCCTGCGTCCATCGACGCCTTTGATATCGATGCGATCGAAACTGCCGGTGATCGCATCGAAGCCGGTCGCGTAGATAATCAGGTCGAATTCATACTCGGCACCGCTGGTCCTGATGCCCCCCGGCGTGATGCATTCGATCGGCGTTTCGTTGATGTCGACCAGCCTGACGTTCGGCTGGTTGTAGACCTCGTAATAGCTTGTCTCGAGCGGCAGGCGCCTGGTGCCGAAGCCGTGGTTCTTCGGGATCAGTTTATCGGCCACCGCCGGGTCCTTCACCCGCTGGCGGATCTTGCGCGCGACAAAATCCGAGATCAGCGCATTGGCCGCGCGATCCGTCAGGATGTCGCGGAAGTTGGCCTGCCAGATGCCGAAGCCAGGCTCCGCATAGAGCTTCTCCCAGAACGCCTCGCGCTCCTCTTGCGTCACTTCGAGAGCGGAACGCGGATCGGGGCTATGGATGAAGCAGCCCGGGGTCTCGTGGCAGCGCGCGAAGATCTCGGGATAGCGCGCCCGTATCCCGTGCATCTCGTCCTCGGTAATCCGCGCGTTGTGCAACGGCGCGCACCAGTTGGGGGTGCGTTGGAACACCGTCAGGTGACCGACCTCGCCGGCGATGGTCTGGATGGTCTGCACGGCGGTCGCGCCGGTGCCGATCACCGCGACG
>JANWJK010000263.1 GCA_025452005.1 Acetobacteraceae bacterium
ACACGGCCGGTCGCGCCGCCGGACGTCCAACCCGCCGACCCCACGGACCCGGAACTCGCGCGTCTCCCCACCGAGGAAGAAATCGCCGCCTCCGTGCGTCGGCGACCGGTGGGCGCCGTCATCGTCGATATCTGCTGCGATCTCGGCATCGCACCCGGCCATCTCGCTCGGGCGTTCTGGGACGAAATCAACCACGCCATCAGGATGTATGGTGGCAGTCTCGCCCGCTTCCTCGACGTCCTGCAGGAGCGGTTGTGGCTCTTCGGCCCCGGCGACCTCAGCGATCAGACGGACCCCGGGTGGCCCACGCCACCGCCACGATTGCCGGTGCCCGCCACCGGCCCGCCCTGACCCCGGGGCACGGACCGCCGGCGGGCCTGACAAATGCGGCTGGCGCCCCACGCAGACGTGGATGGTGTGGCCGAGCCGTCGAGCTTCGATCAGCGAAAACCACCCTAAAGCTGCCCCGCCAACCGGCGGCCGAGCAGCCATCCGGGGATGGCCGAGACCGGCGCGCCGGGCAGCAACAGCAGCCAGCCCAGCGGTTGGCCGTTGACGATCAGGTCCATGCCGATGCCCAGCATCATGCCGCCGACCAGGCAGCCGATAACGCCGGAGGAGATACCGAGCCAGACGATGTCGCCGCGGTTGACCATGGGCGCGGTGCTAAGAGGCGGCGTCGGGTTTGACAAGGCAGGGGCCGGCCCCTAGAAGCGGCGCCCACTGCCGGGAACGTGGACAGGCTTTCGGGGCCTGCGCCCGTCGCGCCCTGCGCGGCCTACCGGTGCAACAAGTGCCAGACGAAAGGGCAACGCGCAGCATGACCAAGCGCGCCGAGAGTAAGTACAAGATCAACCGCCGCCTCGGGGTGAACCTCTGGGGACGGCCGAAATCGCCGATCAACAAGCGGGAATACGGGCCTGGCCAACATGGCCAGCGGCGCAAGAAGGCCACCGACTACGGCACGCAGTTGATGGCCAAGCAGAAGTTGCGCGGCTACTACGGCAACATCAGCGAGAAGCAGTTCCGCCGCTATTATCAGGAGGCCGTGCGCGTGCGCGGCGACTCGTCACAGCTCCTTATCGAGCTGCTGGAGCGGCGGCTGGACGCGGTGGTGTACCGCATGAAGTTCGCGATGACGCCGTTTGCCGCACGGCAGTTCATCTCGCATGGGCATGTGCAGGTGAACGGACGGCGGGTGAACATCGCCTCCTATCGCGTCAAGGACGGCGATACGATCGAGGTGAAGGAGAAGTCGAAGCAGCTCGCCATGGTGCTCGATGCCGCGCAGAGCACCGAGCGGGACGTGCCGGAGTACCTGGAGGTCGATCACCGCGCGATGAAGGGGCGGTTCGCACGCACGCCGAAACTGACCGACGTGCCATATCCCGTGCAGATGGAACCCAACCTGGTGGTCGAGTACTACTCCCGCTAGTCTAGCCGACGTGGCCTAGGCGAAGATCCCAGCGCGCAATCCGCGTGGTTGAGAGTATTCCCGACTGGGTCCACGGATCGGCTGCGAGCTCCCGTTCAATCGCTTCCCTGCTGACCGCCCGAAATATAAGGAGCACCTCGTCGCCGCCCTGGAGAGGCCCAGCGAGGCGCGCCAGCCCGCGCGCCTCCAAGGCATTCATGAAGACGCGATGCGCCTCCCAATCCATCTGAGCTTCCAGGTGCTTGTCAGGGTCGAATGGCGGGCCGTAGCGACGGATGACCACGAAGAGATTTTCAGCCATCTCCAGCCTGTCCGTTGTCGGTCCGGTGTCAGCGGCCGCAGGCTACTGGTCAGAACCCTTCCCTGATCACGTCGCGGGCGAAATACGACAGGATCAGATCCGCCCCTGCGCGCTTGAACGCACCCAGCGTCTCGCGGACCACCACCTGCTCGTTCAGTGCTCCCGCCGCCGCAGCGAACTTGATCATCGCGTATTCGCCGCTCACCTGGTACACCGCGATCGGCAGCAGTGTCCGCTCGCGCAGCCGCGCCAGCACATCCAGATACGCCAGCCCCGGCTTCACCATCAGCATGTCGGCGCCTTCGGCCTCGTCCTGCAGCGACTCCCGCAGCGCCTCGCGGCCGTTCATCGGGTCCATCTGGTAGGTCTTGCGGTCGCCCTTCAGCTCGCACCCGGCCGCGACGCGGAACGGCCCATAGAAGCCGGAGGCGAATTTGGTCGAGTAGGCCATGATCGGCATGTCGGGATGGCCTGCCGCATCCAGGGCGTGACGGATCGCCGCCACCTGGCCGTCCATCATCGCCGACGGCGCGACCAGGTCGGCGCCGGCATCGGCTGCGACCACGGCCTGGCGCGCCAGGTTCTCGATGGTGATGTCATTCACCACGTGGTCGTGCTCGATCACGCCGCAATGGCCGTGGTCGGTGTATTCGCAGAAGCAGATATCGGGGATGACCACGAGTTCGGGCGCCGCACGCTTGGCGCGGCGCACCATGCGCGCCACCAGGCCGTCGCGGTTCCACGCATCACTGCCAGCGGCGTCCTTGTGGTGCGAGATGCCGAACAGCATCAGCGCTTTCACCCCGTCGCGCGCCGCGCCCTCCACGACGTGTTCCAGCTTCTGCTCGGGGATGCGGGAGACGCCCGGCATCTCGGCGATCGGCAGCGGATCGTCGATGCCTTCCTCGATGAACAGCGGCTGGATCAGGTCGTTCGCCGTGACGGCGGTCTCGCGCACCAGGGAGCGCAGGGCTTCGGACTGGCGCAGACGGCGCAGGCGGGTAGTGGGAAACGCAGGGGCCATGGGTGCCTCGACGTGCTGGAGCTGATCCTCTCCGGGATGTACGCTACCGGCGATGCGGTTGCCAGAAAAAGTGATCCGTGCCGCGTCGATCCGCCAGGGGTTCGCCGAAGGCGTGGCGCTTTTGCTGCTCCTCGCATCCGGTGCGCCGGCGGGCGCCGACGAGTTGGTCCAGATCGCGCCGCACCGCGCCGCCGGCCAGTCCGAGGCGACCGGCCAGACGCCACCACTGTTCGGCTACCTCGCGCGCCCCGAACAACCGGGCCGGCGGCCGGCGGTCGTCGTGCTGCACTGGTGCGTCGGCTTCGGGCCGCACGTCATTGCCGCCGCGGCGCGGCTGAAGTCGTGGGGCTACGTGGCGCTGGCGCCGGACAGCCTCGGCGGCGCGAATATGTGCAACGGCGGCGCCGGACTTGGGGCCGAGGTGGCCGACAGCTACGCGTCGCTGCGCTGGCTGGCGGCGCAGGATTTCGTGGATGGGGGAAGGGTGGCGGCGATCGGCTATTCGATGGGCGCCACCGCTGCGCGCACGAGAGCGACGTCGGGGTCACCCGATCCGCCGGGGGTGTACCGGTCCGGTTGGTGGTGTATCCCGGCGCGACGCATGGTTTCGATCTGCCGGGGCAGCCGCAGAGCTATCTCGGGCACCAGGTCGCCTACGATGCCGAGGTGGCGAGCGATGCGGCAGCGCGGGTGCGTGCGTTCCTCGACGAGGTGCTGCGTTGAGCGTCAGGCGGTCGCGATGGAACGCCAGGCCGCGACCGGTATTGCCGACATGCATTGGTCATGCCGCGGGCCTCCGTCTATGCTTCACCGGGCAAACCGAGAGGAGACGCGCCATGGCTTTCTACGAACTCCGCCAATACCACGTGCGCCCCGGCAAGATGAACGAGTGGGTGAAGATCATGGAGGAGGAGATCATCCCGTTCCAGATCTCCAAGGGCATGGTGATCTGCGGCAGCTTCCGCGGCGAGACCGACGAATCCTGCTATATCTGGCTGCGCCGCTTCAACAGCGAAGCTGAGCGCGAGGCGCAGTACAAGGCGGTCTACGAGACCGACCACTGGAAGACCAAGATTGCGCCGCGCGTGCCCGAGTGCCTGGACCGCGAGAAGATGCACATCCAGCGCATCGAACCGACGCCGAAGTCGACGATGCAGTAGGTCAGGCGTCAGACCGGGTACACCAGCGACGTCGGGACGATGGTGGAGTCGTAGATGCACAGCCGCTCGGCGAAGCGCAGCACTCCGCCATCCTCGACCACGCGGTCCTGACAGCGTCCGCACAGGAACAGCTCACTGGGCTGGTCGGTCATTGTCTGGAACACAGCGAAGCTTGCGGTCAGGTGCAGACCGTCCGGTCCGACCGCACGTACGCAGATGCCACTGGTGATCCGGCGCGCGATCCTCGGTGCGAACAGCGCCGTCTCGCGCAGCGCGACAACGCGATCCATCAGCATGTCGCGGCTCTCGCAGTAGATCAGCGCGACCGGATATCCCTGATCGAAATTCTCCCTGGGGATCACCTTGTAGATACAGGTCTCGGTGAACAGTTCCGGCCAGCGCTCCAGCGCGCCGTCGTTCAGCGCATCGTCGTAGGCGCAATAGAGATCGGCCAGGCGTGCCCGCAGTTCCAGCCCGATCTCCACTCCGGGCGCCGCGGCAACCATGCCGGCTACAGTTCCATGACCGAGCGGTAGTGCTGATAGAAGCCGCGGATCGCGGTCTCCGTCACCATGTGCGGCTCGTTGCCGACGGTACGGCCACCCATCTCGACAAGGCAGGTCTCGTCATCGTTGGTGTCGATGCCGGCCTGCGACAGCAGCATCGCCTCGCTGTCGTCGAGCGACACCAGGCCGGCGGGACCCATCAGATTGGCCTGTCGCAGGCGCCGCTGGCGCATCTCCGGCGTATCATCGGCATAGCCGAAGAAGGTCCAGGCCAGATCGAAGCTGTGCGGACCGAGCGGCACGATCTGGCGCATCGCCAGCGTGTTGGACTGCTGCTGCACGATCAGGTTGGGCCATAGCGTCTGAAGCACCACGGTGGCGTCGCCGGGGAACTCGCGCACCGGGTCCAGCAGGCGCGGGTCGCGCAGCGCGAAGTCGCGCTTGAAGGCGCGCATCTGTGCGGTCGCCTCGTTGGCTTCCTGTGCACCGCGACGGCTGACGAGAACCGCGTGGCGGCCGGTCTCGTCCATTTCGACCGCCGACTGCTGATCGAGGCGGAACAGACCGAAGGTGACAAGGAACACGTGCAGCAGGCTGGCGTGGTAGGGGTCCTTGATGTTCTCGAACATCAGCTTCCAGTTGCTGGGAATGCGCTGTCGCATGTAGCCGAGTACGACGAGGTCGCGGCCATCGAACACGCGGTCGAAATAGCCCCGCATAGAGTCACCGAGATAGGTCTCCAATGACTCGTTGGGTGCGCCAAAGCTGGCGAACACCACACCATTCCGCTGCGTCGTCGAGAGGCGCTGCAGGCCGTGGTCCTCGGTGCGAAAGTCGGCGGGCATACCGCCCTGGCCGCGATAGCCGCGGCGGAACGGCACGCCGAGCAGGTTGCCGGCGAGATCGTAAGTCCATTGGTGATACGGGCAAACGAATTCCTTCGCCGAGCCGCGGCTGGCGGTGCAGACCTGCATGCTGCGATGGGCGCAGCGATTCACCAGAACGTTGACAGCGCCATCGGTACCGCGGACGGCAACGACATCGCGGTTGCCGAGTTGGCTGCGCTTGAAGTCGCCGGGGTTGGGGATTTCGGCTTCGAGGCACACATAGAGCCAGTCGGCCGCGCCGAAGATGCGCTCCAGTTCGCGCGCGAAGATCTGTGGGTCGGTGTAGATCCAATTCGGCACGCGTGAACAACCGTCGTCCGGCCATTCGCGGGTGGCACTTGCCGGTTGCGCGCTCATCGCGGTCCTCCTGGTCAGTGCCCCGCAGGATGCGCTCGTCCTGCGGTGCAGGCAACGCAATGGCCGGGGCAATCGCAGTTAACCGAATGCCGTCGCATGGATGTTTGCCGATCGAAAGAAAGTCTTTAACGTCGAGGGCTACGAAGGAAACAGCAAAGCGCTTCGCGCGAAGCGCCATTCTTCCCTTCTCCGTGGCTCACCGTGGTCCTCCTGTGGCCTCCGTGTTGAAAGCCTTGCGGTGTCATCAACCGACACAAGCGCCGCCGGAATATCTCCACGGCAAACGCGATAGCCCTGCAATGGGGCTGGGCAATCGGGTTCGGATTGTCCATCGATGGAGATTGCTTCGCTTCGCTCGCAATGACAGCGGGACGTTCGAATTGACCTGATGGTGCGAGGCAGATAAATCTGCCGCGAATCTGCGATTCCAGAACAACCATCCGGGCGGCTCTGCCCGCTGCCATAGACGTGTGCCTGCACGTTACGAAAGGTCAAGACATGCCCGATACCCAATCCACCGGTCGACCCGCCGGGCGCAACGCGACGCGTGCACCGTGGGCGCTGCGCCTGGCCGCGTTGCTGCTGCTGGCCGGATGTTCCACCTCGGTAAAGCTCGGGCCGGAAGCGGTTGCAGGGCTGACGCCGGACGGCACCGTCGACATGAATGAGGTGCAGGTGGCCTACATCGGCAGCGCCGGCGGCGGCAATGGGACACTCTTCTACCGCGGCGGCGCCTATCCGTTCACGATCGGCGGCCTCGGTGTCGGTGGCATCGGCGCTTCGACGATCAGTGCGGAAGGCGAGGTCTACAAGCTCAACAACCTCGCGAACTTCGCTGGCGCCTACGCGCAGGGCCGCTACGGGTTCGCGATCGGCGAGAAGAGTGGTGGCGATCTGTGGCTGCAGAACGAATCGGGCGTCATCATGCACCTGAAGGCAAAGCGCACGGGCCTGATGCTGAGTCTCGGTGGTGATGCCGTCGTCATCTCCATGTCGCAATAGGGCCCGGCTATTGATCCAGAACGATGCGCAACGCGTCGCCACGCAGCGCCGGAACGCGGCCCTGCGGCGGTGATCTGAGATGGATGACCACGCCGTGCTCGTTCTGGATCCATAGGCCACTGGTGTCCTGCGACGGTCGAGGAGCGGCATCGCTGACCTGCCGATAGGTCCCCGGGAACAGTGCGATGTTGCTGAGCTGGTACGCCTGTCCTGTCGTCGCGAGGAGCGCGACCGCACTGCCGTCCACGCCCACGCCGCCTATGGCGAAGCCGTAGACCTTGCCGTTGAACGACACTGTGCCGCTGCCGCCACCACCGATCAATGCATCGCTCGGCGGTGCCTGGTTCAGCTCGACGGTTCCGGCCGGCTGTGTTGCTGGCAGTGTCGCCGGTGCCGTGCCGGTCGTGCAAGCCGCCAGCAGCAGACATGCCGCCAGCACGGCAGTCATGGCCGCGCCAAGGCTCCGTCGCGCCGGTGATCGCCGCATTGCTATTTCTGCAGGCACGGCGCGAAAACCAACTGGCACATGCTGAGATTGCTGGAGAAGACCGAGCTGACAAGCCGGTCATGCTCGAATACCGCGTCCACCGAGCATGACTCCGGCGATGCCGCCGTTGGACTCGCAATGCCTATCGGTTGACCTCGCTGCAGGTTCGTCACGAACGACATGCGATCCTGGCCAGCCTGGATATATTCCAGCGATGGCGGACCCGAGCATGCAAGGAACTTCGCCTTCTCGATGCCCTTGAGGGTCGCGGACAGATCCGCCGGCGGCTGTTGCGCGCAGCCTTGCACGATCAGGGGCATCACAAGCCAACAGACAATCTTGCGCATTGCGTCTCCCCTCGGCAGGCATTGGTCGGAAATGCCGGAGCGGACGCGCCGGTCGAGCCACCCTGTCCGCATCGATCATGCCCGCGCTCGCGCATCGTCGCAAACGTGCGCGCCGAACTGCGCTTGATCGGCGCATGCAGCTTCGTTAAATTGGCGCCATGATCGTCCGTGCCTGCAACGCCGTACAATCTCGGCACCGTTGCCAAGGCCGGGTTGCATGACGCACTCGCTTGCCGGGCCGATCGGATTGGGCATGTGCGCACTACTGATCGGATGTTCCGACCCGCCGCAGACATCATCGAATGCGACCGCTACCGTACCACCGCCGGCACGGGCCATTCCTATTGACGGCAGCTACAACGGGATCACACAACTCGCCAGCGGGGCGGCAATGTCGTGCGGGACGCAGGATACCATGAGCCTGCAGGTGAAGAACCACAGCTTCCGCTATGTTCTCAATCAGCCGCAGGTGTCGTGGCAACCACAGCGCTCATTCGACGTGGTGATCGCGCCGGATGGCTCCTTCCAGGTGCAGTCAGGTCCGGCGTACATCCGCGGACAGGTCAGCCAGGGACACATGCAGGGTCAGATCGTCGGCGACGTCTGTAGTTACCAGTTTGAGGCCGACAATTCAGGAACCTGGTAGATGGCAACTGCAATCAGGGCGAGCCTGCGTTCGGGCCTTGCCATCCTGTGTTCGCTGCTCCTCGGCTGTTCCGGGAACAGTGAATGGCAGCCGCCGACGGTGGTGGTCGACACGCCGACCGGCGTGACACCGATCTACTCGCCGGCTCCCGTCATGCCCGGCGGTATCGCCGGCCCACCGCCTGGCCTGGAGAACTCCGCGATGGCGCAGCCCACACGGCCGGTCAGCCGCGACGGCAGCTACGTCGGCACCGCCGAACCGCTCGAAACGGGCGGAGGCTTGTGCACCGAGACCCGGCCGGTATCCGGCTTCCGCGTTCGTGGAGATTCCGTCCGGTTTGGCAGGTTCCGTGGTCGCATCGACGCGAACAATGGTCTGCAGATGGTTTATGGCCAGGACTGGGTGATTGGTCAGTTCGAAGGCACGACATTCCATGGCCAGTTCGATATCAACGGCAACTTCGGTGCACCTGACTGCACCTATCTGCTGAATCTCCGGCGTGCAGGTACGTAAGGATCGCGTCAGGCGGCGCGCCAAATCTCGCACAGATAGGACTTGTGTGACGCCGTGCCGCTGACCGGATCAAGTGCCGTGACGCCGAGAACGAGATTGAGATTGGATCCGTTCGGACCGAACGGATCGTAGCCAGGTGCGCCGAGCGCGGTGCAGGCCTGCCACCAGCCATGCTCGCCCACCACAACGCGCGGATCGATCCCGTCATTCAGCCGGGCGCGGGCCCGCACGCTGCCTTCCGGGGTCTCGATGGAGACCCAGTCGCCACCGGCGATGCCGCGTGCCTGCGCGGCTTCCGGATGCAGGTCCACTTCGGGATCCAGGGCGCGCCTGCGCAGGCTTGGCAGTGCGCGGTGCTGGCTCTGGCAGAACAGTGTCGACTTCGCGCTGGTGAGGATCAGCGGGAACCGTGCGGCCAGATCCGGTGGTGCGGCGAGGCCGATCTTCGGTTCCTCGAACTCGGGCAGCGGCGCGTAGCCGTGATCGAGGAAGGTCTGTGAATAGAGCTCGACCCGGCCCGACGGCGTGGCAAAACCGCGTTCGGCGTATTTGTGATGCCGCGTCCGCAACGGTACGCGCACGCCGCCCGGGGCGGCACGCAACTGCTCAAGGGCAACGCCGGTGGGGGCAAGCTGATGGCGATAGGCGGCGTCGATATCTCCATCCCAGAACTGACCGCCAAGCCCCAGACGCGCAGCGAGACCGAACACGATATCCGTGTCGGACATAGCCTCGCCGGGCGGCGTCACGACCGCCTGGCGAAGCTGTATCTGCTCCTGCGCTTCGCGACTGATCTCGAAGCCGATCTTGAGCGCCTCGCGCTCGAAGCAGGACGCGGCGGGCAGCACCACGTCGGCGAGTTCCGCTGTCGGCGTCATGAACAGGTCGGAGTGGGCGTAGAATTCCAGCGCTGCCAGCGCCTTGCGGCCGCGCACGCTATCGGGGTGCGCCAGCAGCATGTTCGAGCCGAAGCCGATCAGGCCGCGGATCGGATATGGTTGCCCCTCCAGGATAGCCCGATACAGTTCGCGCGTGGTGACATTGCCGGAGCGCGCCGTGCCGAGCGGGCGCTCGGCGAGGCCCAGGGTCGGCGCCATCCGTTTCGCCGCCGGCAGATCGTCTCCGGTGATGGATGCCGCGGGCGGTGCCGGCAACAGGACGTTGCCGCCGGGCGCGTCGAAGCTGCCGGTGAGCGCGTAGAGCAGCGACATGGCGCGCGCCGTCTGGGTGGTGTTGGCGTGGTGCTCGTGGCCGCTATAGGCGTAGTAGGAGACCGGCCGGGCGTGCCAGATCAGTCGCGCGGCATCCTCGACCTGGCCGCGTGGAATCCAGCAGATCGACTCGACCTGCTCCGGCGGATAGCGCCTGCAGAGTTGCGCATAGAGTTCGAACGCCGGATGGCAGACCACGTCGCCGACGCGGTACTCGCCCTCCAGGGCGAGGTTCGTGCAATCTCCGCCATAAGGCACCGCGCGACCGGCCGCTGTGTCCCAGACCACGTTGCGACCGTCCTCGGTCAGCATCCGACCGGTGTCGGCGCGCACCAGCATCGGCCCGTTGCTCCAGGTGCGGATGAAGTCGCGATCGTACCAGCCGCGTTGGATCATCAGGTTGGCGATTCCGAGTGCGAGCGCGCCGTCGGTTCCAGGCCGGACCCGCAGCCAGACATCGGCCTTGTTGGCGAACCCGACGTGGCGCGGATCGACGACGATCAGTTTCATGCCGCGTTTCAGCGCGTCGGCCACCGCGGTCGCATGCGTAAGGCGGGAGTAGCTTGGATTGTAGCCCCACAGGATCAGGCAGCCGCTGTTGGCGATGTCCGGCATCGCGCCGCCGCCGCTGGTGGCAATGCTGGCGACGCCATAGGTGTAGCGGGTCGCTCCGGCGCGGCCCCAGCCGCAGATGTCCAGATTGGACAGGACGTTCGGCGTGCCGAAGGCGTTCATCAGGCGCCGGACGAACGGCATGGAATCGGCGATTGCGGTGGTGGATGGCGAGGACACGCTGAAGCTGACCGCCTCGGGGCCATGCTGCTGGGCAATGCGGCGCATCGCCGATGCCGTAAGCTCGAGCGCCTCGTCCCAGCCGATCCGGACCCAGCCGGGATCGCCATCGCCCTTGGGGCGGGTGCGGCGCAGCGGGTGGGTCAGCCGCTCCGGATGATAGACCAGTTCCGGCGCGGCGCGGCCCTTGGCGCAGAGCGCCTGGCCCGTCGGATGTGTGGGATCGGGTTCCAGCCGGGTAAAGCGGCCATCTTGGACGACCGCGACCGTACCGCACCGGGCGATGCAAAGACCGCAATAGCCCTGGATGTGCTGGTCACTGGATTGATCGGCCACGGCGGCTGGGTCCTGCTGTCGATCGCGAGGCGGATGCGGTGCCGCAACAGACTACACGAGAGCGGCCACGACAATGGTAGCGATCCGCTCGCCCGGAGGGCCTGCCAATCTCGCGGGGTGTCCGCCCCGATACCCAGCTTGGACGCCAGTCGGCGGACGGCGCTGAAGCGCCATCAGACTGAAGCGGGTGTCTTATGGGCGGCTCGCGCCCTGCACGAACACAGCCGGCGATACAATCGGGATGCCACGAAAGGGATTGAGCAATTCCACCAACCGGGTGCGCGCAGCCGGTGCAATAAGCCGCGCCAGATACGGACGGTCGATCACCTCCATCAATTCGGCCTCGCTCAAATGGGATTTCAGAAGCACACCGCGGCGCGCGGCCTGATACACCGCTATGTTGGGGATCGTCTGCGCCTTGATCGCCGCGCTGATGAAAACGCCCGTGTCAACGACAACCCTCATCCCAAACCCGGAGCGACCTCCTCTCTCGCCTGTTCGATGAGCCGATCAACATCTTCGTCGGTCAGCCCAGCTGCGACAACCAGCTTGCGCGACTCTCGGCGGCCCGAAAATAGTTCCCGCTCGATGGTGAGCGTCACCCTTTCATCGGAGCCAATGCCCCGGCGCTTTAGTTCGGAGGTCACCTCGCCGGCCGTAACCTCGATTGTCTCCCGCGTCTCGATCATGGTTAGCTGCCTTCCTGCGCCGGGTTCAGGCGCGCGCCTAGCTCGATTAGATCTGCGCCCCTGATTTTGGCAAACCGCTCCCCATATGACAACAAAGCGGCGCCGGGCGGTTCCCCTCCCGGCGCCTTCGTATGAGGCCCCGATGCCGGCCGGGACAGGCCCGGCCATGACGAGTGAAGGTCGGGCTGGCGCCCGGAGCAACGCATGACCGATACCGCCGCCGAGATCGCCCGCCGCCGCACATTTGCGATCATCTCTCACCCTGATGCCGGCAAGACGACCCTGACCGAGCATCTGCTGCGCGCCGGCGGGGCCATCCAGCTCGCCGGCAATGTCCGCGCCAAGGGCGAGCGCCGGCGCACCCGCTCGGACTGGATGGGCATCGAGCGCGACCGCGGCATCTCGGTGGTGACGTCGGTGATGACGTTCGAGCACGCCGGGTGCGTGTTCAATCTGCTCGACACGCCCGGCCACGAGGATTTTTCCGAGGACACCTACCGCACGCTGACCGCGGTGGACGCCGCGGTGATGGTGATCGACGCCGCCAAGGGCATCGAGGCGCGCACCCGCAAGCTGTTCGAGATATGCCGCCTGCGCGACATCCCGATCGTCACCTTCATCAACAAGATGGACCGCGAAAGCCGCGACCCGATCGAACTTCTGGACGAGATCGCCTCCACCCTGGCGCTCGACACCGCACCGGTGACCTGGCCGGTGGGCCGCGCCGCCGACTTCGCCGGTACCTACGATCTGCGGGCCCGCGCGCTGCACCTGACGGGGGAGCTGCCGCAGTCCGATCCACGGCTGGCCGCGCTGGCCGACGAGGTGGACCTGATCCGCGCCGCTCTTCCGGAATTCGACCGTGACGCGTTCAACGCCGGACATCTGACGCCCACCTACTTCGGCAGCGCCATCAAGGGAATCGGTGTCACGGACCTGTTGAATGGCCTGGCGGAGTACGGTCCTCCGCCGCGCGCGCAGGTTGCGGATGCCCGCACGGTGGATGCTGGCGAACCCGGTCTCACCGCGCTGGTGTTCAAGATCCAGGCGAACATGGACCCCAACCACCGCGACCGCATCGCCTTCGCACGCGTCTGCTCCGGAAGGCTGGCGCGTGGCATGCGGCTGAAGCAGGTGCGCACCGGCAAGCTCATTCCGCTGCACGCTCCGCAGTTCTTCTTCGCGCGCGAGCGCGAGATTGCCGACGAGGCGTTCGCCGGCGACGTGGTCGGCATCCCGAACCACGGCACGCTGCGTATCGGCGATACGCTGACCGACGGCGAGGACATCAATTTCGTTGGCGTGCCGTATTTCGCCCCGGAGATCGTGCGCCGCGTGCGCCTGGACGATGCAATGAAGGCGAAGAAGTTGCGCCAGGCGCTGGCCGAGCTGGCGGAAGAGGGCGTGGTGCAGTTGTTTCGGCCGCAGGACGGCGGCGCGCCGTTGGTCGGCGTGGTGGGCACGCTGCAGCTAGACGTCCTCGCTGCTCGGCTGGCGGCCGAATACGGCGTAGCAATCGGCTTCGAGGTGTCGCCCTATGCGCTGGCCCGCTGGGTGTCGTCCGACGATCGGGCGGCGTTGCAAAAATTCATTGGCGAGAACCGCTCTGCGATGGCCGACGATGTGGATGGGGATCCGG
>JANWJK010000264.1 GCA_025452005.1 Acetobacteraceae bacterium
AGGAACATGGTTAACGGCCAGCCGCCTTGTTTGCCCATGAGGGACAGGGCGCCCTGAAAAACGGCGTCGATATCCGGGCGTTCTTCGCGGTCTACCTTGATGTTAATAAAGTGCTGGTTCATCAGGTCTGCCGTAACCGGGTCTTCAAAGCTCTCATGCGCCATGACATGGCACCAGTGGCAGGCGGCATAGCCGATCGACAGCAGGATCGGCTTTTTCTCGGTGCGCGCCTCCTCGAGCGCTGCCGCCCCCCAGGGCCGCCAGTGCACCGGGTTGTCGGCGTGTTGCAGCAGGTAAGGGGAGGTTTCGTGGCGCAGCAGGTTCTCCGGCGCGGCCATGGCGTTGCGCTCCTCTTGTGTCGGGCTGACATAGGGAGGCATGGACGCCGACACCATCTTTGCCGTCGCCTCCGGTGCCGGGCAGGCCGCCATTGCGGTGATGCGGCTGAGCGGAAGGGAAAGCCACGCCATCCTGGCGTCGCTGTGCGGGCGCGTCCCGCCGCCACGCCGCGCCTCGTTTCGCCGATTGCGCGACGCGGCCGGCAGCGAACTGGACCAGGGGGTGGTGGTGTGGCTGCCGGGACCCGGCAGCTACACCGGTGAGGATACGGCGGAACTCTATCTGCACGGCGGCCGCGCCGTATTGACCGGCGTCGCGGACGCGCTGGTGGCGAGCGGCGCCAGGCCGGCGGAGCCAGGCGAGTTCACCCGCCGCGCCTTCCTCAACGGCCGGATGGACCTGACCGCGGCCGAAGCGGTGCATGATCTGGTTGCCGCCGAGACGGAGGCGCAGCGACGGCAGGCGCTGCGGCAGCTCGATGGAGCGCTTGGCACGCTGTACAGCGGTTGGGCGGACCGCCTGCGATTGCTGCTGGCGCAGCAGGAGGCGCTGATCGATTTCCCGGACGAGGACCTGCCGCCCGAAGTGGAGGCGCAGGTCGTTGGCGAGTTGGCGGCGTTGCAGCGCGAGGTGGCGGAACATCTGGATGACGGGCGTCGCGGCGAGCGGCTGCGCGACGGGCTGGTGTTCGCGATCACTGGCCGGCCGAATGTCGGCAAATCCTCCCTGATGAACGCGCTGGCCGGGCGCGACGTGGCCATCGTCTCGGCAACACCCGGCACCACCCGCGACGCGCTGGAAGCGCGGGTAGTGCTTGGCGGCGTGCCGGTAACGCTGGTGGACACCGCCGGCCTGCGCGATGCCGCCGACGAGATCGAGGCGGAAGGCGTGCGCCGTGCCCGTGCGCGCGCCGCGGCGGCCGACCTGGTCGTCGTGGTCGAGGAGACGACGAGGTGCGGCGAAGTGGGACGGCAAGCAGCAGCGGAAGAAGCGGTGGAAGAAGCAGCAACGACTCCCCCTCCCCTTGCGGGAGGGGGTTGGGGGGAGGGGGCCGTGGATCGCCAGGAGCCCTCTCCCCCCAACCCCCGCCCGCGAGGGGAGGGGGAGATTGCTGCGTGCATCATGGTCGCCAACAAGATCGATCTCGGCGGCACCGTTCCCCAGCGTGCCATCGGTGTCAGTGCGCTGACCGGCGAAGGCGTGGCGGCACTGCGCGACCGGCTCGCCGCGGCGGCACGGGCGCTGACCGAAAGCGCCGGACCGCCGCCCCTGACCCAGGCCCGCCATCGCTCGGCGCTTCAGGAGGCGGAGGCGCGGCTTGCCGGCGCCCGGTTGGCGGATCTGCCGGAACTGCGGGCCGAGGACCTGCGCCTGGCGTTGCGCGCGCTCGGACGCATCACGGGCAGCGTGGGCGTGGAGGACATCCTGGACACGCTGTTCGCGCGGTTCTGCATCGGGAAGTAGCGGTTTCTCACGATTACTTGATGATTGCCCGGGAATATTTGGCCAATTGCCCTGGTTGCCAGTGAACGCAATTCCGCATGGGGGAGGTCGGTATGGGCAGGATTGTCCCGGGCACCGCGCTTTCGCTGCAATGCCTCGGAAGTGGGGCCGGTCCGAACCAGGGCACTTTTCTCGATGGGCGGACGGCGCCGCCGAACCCCTCGGTGGGGCTGGCGACCGACACCGTGGAACCCTTCACCGGGGCACGCTGGCTCGCGCTGCCGATCCAGGGCGCTCCGTCCAATCAGATCTTCCTGCAATGCCTTGGCGACATCGAGGGGTCTCGCTTCCTCGACGGCAGGACCCAGAACGGGACCGTCGGCCTCGCTCCGAACACCGCCGCACCGTTCACCGGCACCCGCTGGCAGGTGATCGATGCCGCGTCGGACGAAGTCGAGCTTGTCTGCCTCGGTGCCAGCACGGCCGGCAGCAACGTGCGCTTTCTGAACGGCAATGTCGGACCGGGAACGCTCGGGCTGGTGAATTTCGGAGGCTTGCCGGGCACGAGGTGGAGGGTCGTCGATCCCCAGCCTGCCCCGGTGGGGAACGGCGTGACGTCGGCGACCAGCAGCACCAGCCCGTCGCTGTTGTTCGCCGCATCCGGTGTCGGAGGCAGCGGTCTGCCGGTCTATCTGATGGCGTGGCGAGCCTTGGACGGGCGCGTCAGCGTAATGCTCGACATGCTGAACGCGCCGCACACGGTGTCGCTTGGGCATCGCTGTCTCGATCGGCCCGCGCTGGCACTCGATGCGCGCACCAACATGAAATACCTGGCGTGGACCGGCGTTGATCAATCGATCAACGTCATGTCCTCGGCAGATGGGCTGGTCTACAGCGGCAGGGTGACGCTCCCTGGCAAGAGCCGGTTTGGACCCGCGATAAACATCTTCCGCAACCGACCGGTGGTTGCCTGGATGGACGCGGCGACGGGCGTGCTGACGATGATGAACGGGCTGAACGGCGCGCCGGTCGCAACCCGGGAGACAGGCTCTGCCGCACCGGCTTTGGCGTCCGAGGCGTTCATCGACGGGACCGACGCGCTGATCGTCGCCTGGACAGGAACCAACGCCGAGCGACAGCTCAACGTAATGAATTCGACGCAGGGAGGGTTTCCGCCGTCCACCAAGGTCACGCTTCCTTCCGACGGTCCGAGTGCCGCCACCAGCACTTCCGGGCCGAGCCTGGACTTCAAGCAAGGTACGGGTGGGACGTTGCTGGTCATCGGCTGGACCGGCCTTCCGGGAGGACCGGATCGCGACAACCACCTGAACATCATGTTCTCGGGCGACCTTTTCCGCCTGTTCGATCAAAGGCGAACCGTTATTCCTGTCAGCGGCGCGGGACTGGCGATCGCCAGGGATCCGCGCGCCGTCGATGGCAACATGTTCAGCGCGTGGGTGGACCGGCAGTCGCGGATCAACGCTGCCTTCTATAATGATTTGCCGGTGATACCGGCGTAGCCGGATCACCACGACCACGCAGTCGGCGCGATCAGTCCGGCAGGAAGTCGATTGAAAGCACCTGCTCCAACGACCAGGGGCAAACATCATCCGGCAATCCAAGGGCCGCGATCTTCCGCTCTACGTCTTGGCGACCGTTCACGTATGCTGCCGGCAGCGCGCGTTCGGCGAAGCCGCGCAGCGACGGACTGTCCTCGAAAAGCTCCTGCAATTGACGGCGCTGTTCATCGAGTGTGTTTCGCCAACCTTGCGGGCGTCGCCGGGAACGAAGGCGCCATTTCAGGAGATGCTCGCAGATGACCCTGAGTCTCGAGCGAACTTCCCGACTCTGACTCGCGGCCACACCCGCGATCTCCTCGGCGACATTGTTCCAGTCGATCTCATTCGCTGCACGCCGACGCAAGGCATCTGCCTGCGACTCGGCCCATGCTGCAATGTCGGTGTCGTAAAGGTCGCTCATGCGGGAGCTTTCTGCGGTCGCGACGAACGCTTCACAAGCGTCGGGCAAGCCGGATTCGCAGCCGATACCTCTCGCCTGTCAACCAGATGGTGAAGATAATCATCAGACGCGCGCGAAGATCGTCTCCTTGAAACGGCGCATGTTGGCAACGGTGGCGGCCTCGTCGTGTCCCTCCACCTCGACGTCGATCGCGGTCACGCCGAGGTCGCCCAGCGCACGCAGATCGCCGACGATGTCCGCATCGTTGCCGGAGAACAGGCGCCGCGCGCCATCCGACGCAACCGGCGGCACGACGTCGCCATAGCGCTTGACGCGATACACCACCGACACTTTCGTGGGATCACGTCCCGCATCCTCGGTCAGCCGGCGCAGCCGCGCGATGCCGGCGGCGAGGCGCGGCAGCGTGTCCAGCAAATGCCGGTTGTTGGAGCCGATCGGATACCATGCATCGCCGAACCGCGCGGCGCGGCGCAGCGACGGACCGCTCTCGCCGCCGACCCAGATCGGCGGATGCGGACGCTGCACCGGACGCGGCAGGAAGATCAGGTCGGCGAACTTCGTGTAGCGCCCATCGAACCGCGCGTGCTCCTGCGTCCACAGCGCGCGGAACGCCTCGAGGTATTCATCGGTCACCGCGCCACGCTCGGCGAACGGCGTGGTCACCACGGCGTCGAACTCCGCCTTCAGCCAGCCGGCGCCGATGCCGATGACCAGACGCCCCTCGGACAGCACGTCGATGGTGGACAGCATCTTCGCCGCGAGCACCGCCGGGCGATGCGGCACCACCAGCACCGCCAGCACGAGGCGGATGCGCGAGGTCTTCGCCGCGATGAACGCAGTGGCGGTGAGCAGTTCATGGCGCTCGGTCGGCGTGTTCGACATGAACTCGCCGGACTCGGAATACGGGTAGCCTGGCACGCTGAGGTCCGGCAGCACGACGTGGTCGGTGAGCGTCAGGTAGTCATAGCCCATCGCTTCGCCCGCCTGTGCGATGCGGGCGAAGCTGCGCGCTCCCGAGGTAGGGCCGCTGATCGGCAGGTTGAAGCCTAGCTGCATGATGGTCTCCGAAGATCAGTGCGCGGCGGCGCAGGCGTGGTCCTGCAACTCCTCGCCGGAGCCGTGGCCGGCGAGCAGCACGAAGCCGCCGGGGTCGCCGACCACGACCAGCGTGTACTGCGCCATGTCGGCGCGCGCACCCGGGATGCCGTCGGCGAGCAGGACGAACGGATTGGCGTCGCCCAGGTCCGGCCGGTCGATGCGCATCGCCATGTAGTCGTGGCCGGAGAGTTTTGCCGGGAACAGTCCCCACGCCGTGCCGATGTCGCCGGCGTGTTCGCGCAATGCCGCCTGCACGTCGAGCCGCAGGCAATCGATGTGGATATGCAACTGATTCTGCGTGCGGGCGTCGGCGGAATTGACCGCGAGGCTGATCGTCTCGGGCGGCATGGTGCGGTGGGCGCGCTCATCGACGAAGTGCCGCGCCTGCCAGGCAGCATTCCAGTAGTTGGGCGATCCCGGCGCGAGGATCTCGGGACTTTCGATGCCGGTGATGTGTGCGGTCGGCATCAGCAGGAACTGCGTGTCGCCGACGCGGTCCTTCAGGACCACGTAGCCCGCGGCGAGATCGACCTGATCGCACGGCTTCGGCGAATGGAACTGCTGCTGGTCGGGCACGCACTGCTCGTTGACGATGTACCACAGCGCATCGGCATCCGCCGCAGCGTAGTGCGGAGCGGCGAGCATAGCGCATAGCGCGACGGCACCGGCGAGCCTCACCACCCGCGCACGCCTCCCGGCCGGCGGACATCGGCGCCGCCTTCCATCATGCCGGTCGTGTGATCCTTCACGATGGCGCAGACGCAGCCGGCCTTCCATTCCCATTCGCGCCACCAGTTCACGTTGTGGCCCATGCGGTCGAGCGCTGTCGCGGTCTCGTCGCTGAACCGCCGCTCCATGCTCATGCGGCGCGGCGTGTAGCTGTGCGGATCGGACGAGCCGGGGAAGCTGGACGAGGCGAAGCGCGGCTGCTCGATCGCATGCTGCGGCGTCATGTCGAACACCGCCATGTTGAGAAACACCTGAAGCATCGCCTGCGGCTGCACGTCGTTGCCTGGCGAGCCGAACGGCATGATCCACCTGTCGTCGCGCATCGCGATCGAAGGGTTCGGCGTGAGGCGCGGCCGCTTGCCCGGCGCAAGGCAGGCGGGATGCGCCGGATCGGTCCAGGACTGCATGCCGCGCGACGAAGGTGCGAGGCCGGTTCCCGGGATCACTGGCCCGTTGATCGCCCCATCGCTCGGCGTGGCGGAGAAACAATTGCCGTGGCGATCGACCGCGCAGACATAGGAGGTATCGGGATCACCTTCGACGTATTCGCGATCCGCCTTTGCCGGGGCAGGGGGACGCGAAGCGATGCCGAGGTGCTGCGTGGAACCGGCCGGCGGCATCTCGGGACAGGCGCGGCTTGGATCGATCAGCGTCCGGCGGTGCGCGGCATAGGCATCGCTCAGCAGGGCGTCGATCGGCACATCGACGAATTTCGGGTCGCCATAATAGGCATGCCGATCGGCGAACGCGAGCTTGAGTGCCTCTACAAGTGTATGGATGTAAGCGGGCGTGTTGTGGCCGAGCGAGCGGAGGTCGATGGTTTCGAGGATCTTCAGCGTCTGGAGCAGCACCGGTCCCTGACACCATGGCCGGCAGCCGAACACCGTAGTGTCGCCGAAGCGCACGCTCAGCGGCGTCTCGACATCGACACGGAACTCCGACAGGTCGTCCTCGCGCAGCCAGCCGTCGTTCGCTTTGTGGTAGGCGACGATCTTCTGCGCGATGTCGCCGCGGTAGAACGCATCGCGCGCCGCGGTCAGGCCCGCCGCACGGCCGCCCTTGCGCGCGGCGGCAGCTTCCTCGTCCGCCATGTACTGGATGCTGTTCGCCAGATCGGTCTGGAAGAAGCGTGTTCCCGGCTGCGGGACATCGCCGTTCGGCAGGTAGATCGCCGCGTTCTGCGGATAGCGGCGGATCGTGTCGGCGGCTTCAGACATGACCTCGTGGGAGATCGACTGGAAGCCGAAGCCCTCACGGCCGAAGCGGATCGCCGCCGCGGCAACGTCGGCGAAGCTCATCGTGCCGTAGCGTTCCAGGGCGGTGATCCAGGCATCGGGCGCCGCCGGCACGACGGTGCGCTTGATGTTGGACAGGATGCGGCCGCCCTGGTGCTCGCGGAACCATGCGGCGCTCGCCAGCTTCGGCCACGGGCCAAGGCCGCTGATCGATACCGTCTCGCCGGTTGCGGCCAGATGGATCATGATCGGCGCCACGCCGGCGAAGTGCACGTACTCGCATTGCAGTACGCCCAGCGCGATACCGCCCGCCACGCCGGCGTCGATCGCATTGCCGCCGGCCTCGAGGATCTCGAAGCCGACCTGAGCGGCAAGATAATTCGCGGATGAAACCATGTGCCGCGTACCGATGATGCGTGCGTGGTGGGTGGGCATACTATGCTGGTCGGCCATCGGTCATTCTCCCTTCTGCGGCAGCACTTCGGCCGCACGGAGGCGGCCGTCGATACGCGGCGTGTGGCGGATGCTGCGCGTCATCGCCTCGATGTTGAACTGGTGGTGCAGCGGCACCAAAGCGTGGTCTGCGAACGCGATGTGAGTAGCCTTGATCAGCAGCGCCTCGCGCGCGTCGCGATCGAGTGTCACCAGCGCCTGGTCGAGCGCGCCATCGAACTCCCGGTTGCTGTAGAGTCCGCGGTTGAACGCGCCGCGCCCGCGATCGGCGTCAGGGGTGGCGAGTTGGCTGATCAGCATGATCGACGGCTCGGGCGTGTCGATGGTCCAGAAATAGGTGAACAGGCTGAATTCGCGCTTGTTGGCGCGCGGCACCCAGACCGCGTGTGGCATCACCTCGGGCGTCGTGGCGATGCCGATGCGCGTCAGCATCTGCGCGACCACCTGACAGATCGTCGCGTCGTTGACGAAACGATCGTTCTGGCACGCGACAATGAGGCGGAACCCGTCGGGATAGCCGGCCTCCGCCAGCAGCCGCTTCGCCTGCTGCGGATCGAAGCGAACCGGCGGCAGCGCTGTATCGTAGCCGTACTGGCCAGGCTTCATGTACTGGTTATCGGGATCGGACTGGCCGTTCATGATGCGGTCGCGAATGGCGGCGCGATCGATCGCCAGATCGACCGCCTCGCGCACGCGGCGGTCGTGGAACGGGTTCTCTCGCAGCGGCGTGCCGTCGTTGGCGGCGATCTTCGGCGACGGACGGTCCTGCTGGTCGAACACGAAGCCGACGATGTCGTCGGACAGGCCCGAGGCGACGGTGAAGCGCGCATCGCCCTTCATCCGCGCGACATCCTGCACCGAAAGCTGGTCGATCAGATCGACATCGCCTGCAAGCAGCGCCGCAAGCCGCGACGGCGGGTTCTTGATGTAGCGGATCGTCACGCTGTCCCAGGCGGTGTGCTCGCCCCACCATGTCTCGTTGCGTGCCAGGACGACCCTGTCGCCGCGCGCCCATGACACGAAGCGGAACGGCCCGGTGCCGATCGCCGCCTTGCCGGTGTTGTAATCGGACGTGCTGGCGCCCTCGCCATGTTGGCGCGAGACGATGCCGATGGCGGACAGATATTCCGGTGCAAGCGGGAACGGACCCTTGGTGTGAAAGCGTACCGTGTGCGGGTCGATGACCTCTGTGCGTGCGATCGCCTTCACGTATTCCGCCATGTCGGTGACGGTGGTGGGCACCTTCGGCACACGCTCGATGGTGAAGGCGACATCGTCCGCGGTGAGCGGCGTGCCGTCGGAGAAGGCGACACCGGGGCGCAGCTTGAATTCCCAGGTGGCGTCGTCGATCAGGCGCCATGCGATCGCGAGGCCGGGGGTCAGGCGGTCCCGCGGATCCATCGCGGTGAGCGCCTCGAACAGATTGGGTATCAGGCCCTTGTTGCCGCCGAAGTTGTGGTAGTGCGGGTCTATGGAGTCCGGCTCGACCGCGAGGCCGAGACGAAGCTCCCCGGCGACCGCGGTCGTTGCCAGGCCGAACACCGCCGCCAGGAGGAATGCAAGGCTCCGACCCATCATGCGCTTCACACCGAGTTGAACAAGCAGCGTGTGCCGGTGCGGCGGTCGCGTCAAATTGGTGGGACAAGCAATTGTCACTTGCCGCCGGATCGCCGTTCGCTCGAACCTGCTCGTTCGGTGGAGACGAGACGGCCAGAGGATGATCTATGGCGGATTTGAAACCTTCCTGGAGCTGTAGCTTGGCGAATACTGTGCCGGTTCGCTGCGTTGCTGTGTTGCCGCGGTTTGACACCTGAGTTACGCTGCCGTTGCTTCAGTCCGACGGCAACTTGTGCGGGAGAATGACCGACCGGCTGCCATAGATCGCTCTGCAACCAACGACAGAGAATCCGGGCCGTCCGCATCGCCTCGGGCGGGCGCCCATGGGAGGTGCCGACATGCTCCAACTTCTCGACCGGCAACAGAAGCTGACCGCGAACCAGTGGAAGATCGCGCTCGCGGCCACGCTCGGCGACATGCTGGATTTCTTCGACTTCTTCCTGATCGGATTTGTACTCGCCTTCATCGTCAAGGACTGGAACCTGACCTACGGCGAGTCGGGCATGATCCTGCTTGCCTCCGGCATCAGCGCTCCCTTCGGTTCGCTGTTCTACGGGTGGCTGGCGGACAAGATCGGCCGTCGCAAGGTCATGATCGCGACCGTGCTCAATTTCTCGCTCGCGACGGGCGCAATGGCGGTGACGCCCGACGGGGCATGGATATATCTCGTGGTCTGCCGTCTCCTGGTGGGCCTCGGCGTGACCGGGCTCTACTCCGTCGATATCACGCTGGTGCAGGAATTCGTGCCGGCGTCGAAGCGCGGCTGGCTGACCGGGCTGACCACGACGATGCTGCCGGTCGGCGTGCTGCTGGGGGCGTTTCTTGGCGCATTTGCGACACCCTACATCGGCTGGCGCGGCCTGTTCGCCGCCGGGCTGCTGCCTGCCCTGCTGACACTCTACATCCGCGCATGGGTCCCTGAATCGCCGCACTGGCTGATGCGCATGGGACGCCACGAGGAGGCGCGTCAGTCGATCGCGTGGGCGTTGCAGGTGGATCCCGCATCGATCCCGCTGCCGACGGCACCAGCCGCGATCGAACACACCCGCTGGCTCGAGCTGTTCAAGTATCCGCGCAGCCTCGTTGCCGGGTGCCTCACCGGTCTTACGCAGACCGGCGGGGTCGGGCTCACCTTGTGGATGGTGACGCTGTTCGTGATGGTGCTGGGCATAACCGCGCCCGAGGCTTCGCAACTGGCGATCTGGGTGAGCCTGGCCGCCGTGGCCGGCCGCTTCTTCTGTTCGTGGATCTCCGACGCTATGGGGCGTCGCGCCTCGGGCGTGCTGAGCTGCCTGGTGGCCGCGCTGTTCATGTCGCTCGCCGGCTATCTCCACAGCGTGTTCGTGGGCGGCATGTCGATGTTCTTCCTGATGATCGTGCTGCAGAACTTCTTCGGCAGCGGCAACTACTCGATCGTCGGGCCGTATATGGGCGAACTGTGGCCGTCGCGACTGCGCGGCAGCGGCATGGGCCTGGTCTACGGCGTCGGCAACCTCGGCAAGTTCATCGGTCCGGCCGGGCTGGCGCTGATCGCGGGATCGTCGAACTTCGTCGCGCCGAAGGCGACGCTCGACGCGCTGATCCCGGCGTTCAACTACTTCGCCTTCTGGTACGTGCTGGGCGCGTTTGCCTTCTGGTTCATCGGCTTCGAGACGCGCGGACGTTCGCTCGAGGACATCGACGCCGCACTGACCGCCCCTGCCGCATCGCCCGAGGGCGTGCCGGCAGCTCGCCGCACGTAGCGCATCCTTCGGCAAGCGGGCGCGTCGGTCGCATGGCCGGGGCGCCCGCCTGTTCGTTATCCACCGGAGGTCCTGCTCCTCCGGCGGAGCCGCCACACCCGTTCGATCACGGCGAACATGAAGGCGGTGGTCAGCCCGAACAGCATCAGCCCGTTCAACGCCTCCAAGGCTCCCATGAGCTGCCAATGCTGTTCCAATACGATATTGGCATGCCCATACGCGGTCATCGCGCTGAACGAGTAAAGCACCGCGGCAGTGGTGTTTGGCAGGGCGCCGAGCCGTTCGTAGGCGAAGGCCCAGACAAACCCTTCGATCGCATGCAGCAGCGTCACCAGCCAGGCAACGACAGCCATGATGATGACGAAACCGGCAGTAAATTGCCGACGTTGGGCAATACCGCTCAGCGGCCGGACAACCTTCTCATTGATCAGGCTGAGACCTACCACGTGGATCACGACGGTAAGCACGATCAACGGCAGGCTCCACAGCCAACTGGGATACCAAGCCGTTATCAGGCCGTCGTCCATGGAGCCGCTCCCGATCGTGGCCTGCGTCGCAGGCGGTCATATCAGGATACGTCTCACGCGACGTCGGTCGTGTCCTATTCCGCCGCGAGCGGTTGTTGCGCCTCCTCGGCCAGCAGTCGCTCCATCGTCCGGCGCATATGCAGACGCACAGAGTCGCTGGCGATGTCCACCAGCGCCGACTCGCCCAGCTCCGCCAGCCGCGTCTGCTGCGCTTCGACCACCGTCTTGTCCTCGAGGAATGCAGCGGCGACCTGTTCGAAGAACTGCTCCGTCGCCGCCGGCTCGTCCTGGCGGAAGCCGTTGGCCGCCGACCAGAAATAGAAGCACGAGGTATCGGTCTCCGGCGTCAGCGCGTGGTACAGGCGGAACGCCAGCTTGCTGTCGCTGGTATCGCCGTCACGGTAGCCGCCGGCGTCGCTCGCGCCGGTCCATTGCAGCACCGAGCCGGGTGCGACGAACTCGAAGCGCTGGCACCGGTCGATGCGGCCCTGGAAGCCGACCGCCTTCACATAGGTCGGCGGCGGCACCGAGTTCAGCATCCAGCGGGTGAACTTCACGCCCAGCGATGTGCGCTCGACGTCCATCTTCGCCTCGACATGCTGTGTCGGGTTGCCGCCGATGGTCGAGACGTGGACGTAGCCGAGATGCGTCAGGTCCATCAGGTTGTCGACCATCAGCATGGCCGCCGCCTTGATAGGATACATCGTGTGCTTGTGCGGCCAGTTGACCGTATCGTTGTGGTACGGCCACCGGACGATCTTGTGGGGGTCGGCCTTCGCCGGATCGCCCATCCAGATCCACACGAATGCATCCTGTTCCACCACGGGGAAGCTGCGAACGCGGGTGCGCTCGAGGATGTGCTCCTGGCCCGGCACGTGCACGCACGCGCCAGAATGGTCGAAGACCAGCCCATGATAGCCGCACTGCAGGCCCTGCTCGACAACCTTGCCGATATGCAGCGGCGCGCCGCGATGGCAGCACATATCCAGCAGGGCGGCCGCACGGTTCCGGCTGTCGCGGAACAGGACGACGGGCTCGTTGCAGATCCGCCGGGCCAGCGGCGTGACGCCGATCTCATCGGCCCAGCCGGCGACGTACCATGCGTTGCGGACAAACATCGGCGCGCCTCCCGTATGATGGTTGGCGGAATGACATCCCCGCGCACGACGCGAAGTCAAGCGGATGGCCGCCGTACCGCAAGCGACAGCGCCGCCTGGCCGAGCAGTGCGGAGACCAGCAGCACGACGGCGACCGTGAACACCGAGCCTGGCCGCCACACCTCGACGATGACGGTGCACAGCGCGCCGTAGGCCATCTGGGTAAAGCCGTACAGCCCCGACGCCGACCCGATGGCGCGGGGATTGACGCTGATCGCCCCGCTCAGCGCGAAGGGACTGGCCATGCCGGCACCCACCATGAACACCACGACCGGCCCGATCACCGACACCACGTTCAGCCAGCCGGTGAGGGCCGTCAGCATGAAGGCGGCCGCTCCGGCAATCGCGAAGCCGTTGGCCAGCCGCAGCGCCACCTGTATGCGGATCCGCCCCGCCACCCGGTTGGCCGACAGGCTCCCCGCCGCCACGCCCGCCATCAGCAGCAGGTAATAAAGGCCGACGCGCTCGGTGGACTGGTGCAGCAGGTCCACCAGGATGAACGGCGAGGCGGCCATGAAGGCGTAGAACGACGTGGTGGTGCACGCCCCACCCAGCACGTAACCGCAGAACGCGCGCGAGCGAAACAGCCGGAGCGAGCCCAGCAGCAGCGACGTGCGCGCGCTCGACTGCAACACGTTGGTCTCCGGTAGCAGCAGCACCGCACATGCGAGCGTCGCTGCGCCGATGATCGCCAGCAGGGCGAAGGCGGTGCGCCAGCCGAGCCAGGCGGTGGCATAGCCACCCAGCACGGGCGCGATCGCGGGCGCGGCCGACATCACCAGCGTCAGCATGGCGAGCCGTGCCGCCGCGCGGTCCGCGGCCGCGGAATCGCGCACGATCGCCCGGCCCAGCACGAGGCCGGCGCAGGCACCGATCGATTGCAGGATACGTGCGATCACCAGCGTCCAGGCGTTCGGAGCGGCCGTGGCGGCGATGCCCGCCAGCGTGAACAGCGCCAGTCCCGCCAGCAGCACCGGACGCCGGCCGAACCTGTCGGACACCGGCCCATACAGCAACTGGCCGATCGCGAGACCGATCAGATACAGCGTAATGGTGAGCTGGATCGTCGCCGCGGAGACACCCAGAGCACGCGCGGTGTCGGGCAACGCCGGGATGATCAGGTGCATGCCCAGCGTGCCGCAGGCGGTGATCGCCACGATCAGCACGAAGGGCGCGCTATGCCCTCTGCCCCAAGGCGGCGTTCTGTGCCACTGCATGACGAGCCGTTTCCTGTCAGGGCCGATCGATGACGATGCCAAGCACGCATGTTCGCGACGACGCAAGCGCGCCGCCTGCCACCAGGCGCGAGCGGCGCTGGAGCCTGGCGGCGGCCATCGCCTCGGTCACCGTGTTCGGTCTCGGCGTCGGTCAGTCGGCGCCGTTGCTGCCGCTGCTGCTGGAGCAGCGTGGTACCGACGCGACGCTGAACGGACTGAACGCGGGTGCCACGTTCATCGGCGTGATCATCGGGCCGCTGCTGTCGCCGCGCCTCGTCCGGCGTTTCGGCATCCGCAACTTCCTGCTGGCCTGCTTCGGCCTCGACATCGCGCTGTTCCTGGCGATGAAGGTGTTCGACAGCATTGCTGCCTGGTTCGTGCTGCGTGCGGTGCTGGGTGTGGTCGGCTCAGCCATCTTCACGACGGCGGAGGCGTGGATCAATCAGCTGGTCGGCGACGTGGGCCGCGGCCGGATCATCGGGCTCTACGCGGCAGCGCTGTCGGCCGGGTTCGGTACCGGCCCGCTCATCCTGTCGCTGACCGGCATCGAGGGATGGCCGCCGTTCCTGGTCAATGCCGCGATCACCGCGCTGGCGACGCTGCCGCTGTTCTGTGCCGGCGACGTCTCGCGCGGTTTCGGCCGGGAACGTGGCGCCGGTCCGCTCACCATGTTCGCACGCGCGCCGTTGATCCTCGGCGCCATCGCGGTGTTCGGCATGTATGAGGCGGCTCTTATGACGTTGCTGCCGGTCTGGGGCGTGCGCAGTGGCCTGACCGCACGGTGGGCGGCGGCCACCCTGTCGGCGGTGTATCTCGGCGCGATCGTGTTGCAGGTGCTGATCGGCTGGCTGTCGGACCGCGTGTCGCGGCTGGCGGCACTGCGGCTGTGCGGCGTGGTGGGACTGCTGGGGGCCATCGCATTGATCGGAATGCCGGCGTCGTCGCTGGCGCTGTTCGCCCTGCTGCTCGTGTGGGGAGGGATCGCGTCGGGGATCTATCCGGTGGCGCTCAGCATGGCCGGCGATCGCTTCCGCGGCGGAGAGCTGGTGAGCGTCAACGCGGCAATCATCATGGCTTACGGGTTGGGTGCTCTTGTCGGCCCTGCACTTGGCGGTTCCGCAATGGACCTGGACGACCCGCAAGGACTGCTGTGGCTGTTTGCCTTACTGTTCATCGGATTGCTGGGGATGACGCTGGCTGCCGGGTCCGGCGGGCCAAGCGCCGCGCGGTGACGCCGATCACATCCGCATTACCGGATCAATCTGGCGTAACGGCAGTGCCGGCAAGCCGGATATAAGCCGCCGCCCTCGACAAGCCTGGGAGTTGGGTGATGGTTGCGTGGTGGAGTGAAGCGACCAAGCTGCCGTTCGAGAAGCAGGACGGCGGTGCCTATATCGGCGGACCGTTTCGCGGTGTGATCCACACCACCGAATTCAAGTACTACACGCCGTCGACCAAGGATTACTATGGCAAGTTCGATCCGCCGCACTTCACGCTTGTCATGGAGGGTGAGGACGCCAAGTTCTATCAGCACTTCCCGATAACCGTCGCCGCGCGTGCGCTGGAGCACAACGCGGGCACCATCGACACCAACCAGCGATCCGCCATCCAGATCGAGCTTGCCTGGACCGCGGCCGAAATCGCCGATCTCCCCGAGGCAATGCTCGAACGGCTGTGGGACTGGATGCGGTGGGCCGAGGCGCAGACCGGGATCAAGTCGTGGCAGTACAGCAAGTTCGTCGGCGAGGGCGACGGCAAGGGCTATAACAGCTCGTCGCGCATGAGCGATGACGAGTGGATCGCCTACAATGGGTGGTGCGGGCATCAGCACGTGCCCGGCAACTTCCATTGGGACCCGGGGAAGCTGGATATCGGCCGGTTGCTGCGGATCACGCGGCCCGGCACCTCGCCACGATGCGAGGTCGCGGGCTGGTTCGGCGTGAACGCGATGTAGCCGGCCTACAGCAGGTCCGCCACCGCCGCCCTGTAGCGCGTGATCGCCGCCAGATGCTCGGCGGCGCTGCGGCCGTCGATACGTTTGTGGTGACCGCTGACATACGTGGTATGCGCCGTCAGGTGCGTCACGCCGGCCTGCTTCCAGAACGCGACCTCGCGCCGCCAATCATCCTCGTTGCCGCCGCCGAGTGAGGTCCACACCTCGATCCCCATCGCTGCCGGATCGCGTCCCGCCTCTCGGGTCAGCCGGCGCAGCTTGTCGAACGCCGCCAGCGCGGCATCGCCCGGCGGATAGGCCAGCGGCATGAATCCGTCGCCGTATTTCGCCGCGCGGCGGAACGTCGCCTCGGCATGCCCGCCGTACCAGATCGGCACGCGACCCGACGTCGGCCGGGGATTGATGCCGGCATCGTCGATGCGATGGAACTCGCCGGCGAAGGTCACGTGCTCCTGCGCCCACAGGGCCTGCATCACGCGCACCTGCTCTGCCGACCGCTTGCCGCGGTTGTGGAAGTTCTCGTTCAGGCCGATGAACTCGACCTCGTTCCAGCCAACGCCGATGCCGAGACGGAACCGCCCGCCGCACAGCACGTCGAGGCTTGCCGCCTGCTTTGCCACCAGCACGGCCTGGCGCTGGGCCAGGATCAGCACACCGACGGCAAAGCCGATGCGCTGCGTGCAACCGGCGAGGAAGCCGAACAACACGAATGGATCATGGTAGGCGTTGGCGGTGGTGCCGACGCGGCGGCCGGCATGGTCAGCGGCCGGATTGGCGCCGAGTACGTGGTCGGGCGCGACCAGATGGGAATAGCCGAGACCTTCGGCCGCCTGCGCGTAGTCGCGCAGCACAGCCGGTCCGGTACCGATATCGGCCACTGGCAATGAGGCTCCAAGCTGCACGCGCTGACTCCTTCTTTCGGGGTTGACCCGCTGTCCTCGTCGCAGCTTATCGCGCGTTCGGCAATGCCGCGGTCAACCGACGAATTGCGTGTGCCGCCCTGAACGACGTGAGGGCCGATCCCAATGGGACCGGCCCTCCTGGCATCGTCGTATCCTGGTCCTAGCGCTGGGGGTCGAGGGCGGCGCGGCCGATGACAGCGAGCGCCAGTGCGCAGACCACGATCAGAACCGTAGTGATCATTGTCACCTCCATCAGACCGGACTCCACTGCCCCTCCGAACTGAAGGCCTTAGTTGCTTGTGCCTTCATTCTGGGCAGGCGGGTACAGGTAGGTGGTGGATGCATTGGCTGGAGCCGCGAGAGCGGCAGTTGCCAGCACGAGCGTCAGTGCCGCAATGGCGGCGAAGAACTTGTTCATGGTGGACTCCTGTGGCTCCCGCCCGCGGCGGTCGTTGGTTGATTGTCTCTGCCAGCGCTGGTTCCGCTGACGGTGTGTAGATGGCATCCGTGCCCGCCATCCGCTCTGAAGCGCTTCACATCGCGAACCGCCCGATGGACTGGCTCTCCGCGGCCTTGACGGCGGAGGTGCATTGCCGCCGCCATGTGGTAGGCTGTTCTCCTCTCATACCGATGTTCAGGTAACCATGACTGCTTTGCTGGATGTCGCGCCCTTCAAGGGCATGGATGCCGAGGTGCTCGACCGGATCGAAGCAAGGAGCCGGATGCTGGAGCCGCGCGACGGCGCGCCGGTCTTTGCCGAGGGCGATCCGCCGGATGCGATTTATGCCATTGTCGCCGGCACCGGCCATGTCCGCATCGGCACGCTCGATCGCAGCAGCAAGGGCCTCATGTTCGAGGTGTTTCGCGTCGGCGACATCTTCGGGGAAATCGGCGTCCTCGACGGCAGTCCGCGCTCGGCCGATGCCGTCGCCCAGGGCCGGATACGTCTGTTGCGCATCAGCGCACAGGTGTTCCTCGACGCCATGCACAGCAACCCCATGCTGGGCGCCGACCTGTCTCACATGCTCGCCACGCGCCTGCGACGAACATCCGTCCTGTTCCGCGACGCAACGTTCGAGACCCTCGAGGTCCGGCTTGCCAAGCAGATCCTCTATCTCGCCAGGCGTGAGGGTCGGAACACCGAACAGGGCCGCCAGCTCGCGGGGCGGCTGCGGCAGGGCGACCTCGCGGACCTGCTCGGCGCCACCACCCGTAGCATCATCACCATCCTGAATTCCTGGCGCGCCGACGGCCTGGTCATCTATGACCCCACGCAGGCGCGGCTTACCATATGCCGGGAGGCGGATTTGCAGCGCCTTGTAGGGTCCGAGGTCGGCTGATCTCGGTGCCAAACGGCAAGAGGACTGGTCCCGGTGGGACCAGCCCTCTTGGCAAGAACGGCTTGCGCCGTGCGGCGGGCGATTCTCAGCCGTTGCTGCCCTCGTTCTCGTGCACCGGGAACAGGAAGGTCTTGGAGGCGTTGGCCGGGACCGTGAGCGCGACGGTGCTGAATACCAGGGTCAGGACGGCGAGTGCTGCGAACAAGGTCTTCATGGTGGACTCCTGCGGTTTCCGCCTGTGGCGGGGTTTGTTTGCCTCGTCAGCCGTTCGGGGGTCGGGTCTCGCTGACAGGCGCATAGTGGCATTCCGCCACGACCGTCGCTCTGAAGCGCTTCACACTGCGAGCGTCAGAACAGCGACATCTGCGATTCGGTGATCCTGGCCCTGCCATCCTCCGGCACGGCAAAGCGCCCGCAATCCAGCCCCTCGCGCGCCTCGTCGAGGCCCCATTGCCGCGTTGCCCTGGCGAACCGACGCAGCAACAGATCGGCGTACACCCCCTGGCCCGCGAACCGATGATGGAACCGCGCATCGCTCAGCGCGCCGGACCGCGTCTCGCGGATCAGGTTCAGCACGTGCTTCGCACGGTCGGGGAAATGTTCCGCCAGCCAGTCCTCGAACATCTGTCGCAATTCGTGCGGCAGGCGGAGCAGGACGTAGCCGGCATGGCGCGCGCCGGCACGCGCCGCAGCCTCGACGATCTTCTCCATCTCGGCGTCGTTCAGGCCAGGAATCATAGGCGCCACCATCACGCCGGACGGCACCCCGGCCCGGGTCAGTTCGGCAATGGCCTGAAGCCTCCGTGCCGGAGTTGCCGCACGCGGCTCCATCCGCCTGGCAAGCGCCGCATCCAGCGTGGTCACCGACACGTAGACCCGCGCCAGCCTGCGCTTTGCCATCGAGCTCAGGATGTCCAGGTCGCGCAGCACGCCAGCCGACTTGGTGACGATGCCGACCGGATGGTTGTAGCGGTCCAGCACCTGGAGAACTGACCTGGTCAGCTTCAGGCTCCGCTCCACCGGCTGATAGGGATCGGTGTTGGACCCCAGCGCAAGAGTGCGCGCGACATAGCCCGTCTTACGCAGCTCCTTCTCGAGCAGCTCAGCGACGTCCGGCTTGAAGGTCAGCTTGGTCTCGAAATCGAGGCCGGGCGAATAGCCGAGATAGGCGTGCGTCGGACGCGCGTAGCAATAGATGCAGCCATGCTCGCAGCCGCGGTACGGGTTCACCGCCCGGTCGAAGCCGATATCGGGCGAACTGTTCCAGCTTATCGCCGACTTCGTGGCGTCCCGGGTCAACGTGGTGGCAAGCTTCGGCAGGTCGCCGAACTCGGCCGCCAGCGTATCCCACCCATCGTCGAACGGGCTGATCACCTGGCTGTCGAAGCGCACCGGCGGATTGGTCACGGCGCCGCGGCCCTTGCGGGCGAGCGAGGGCATGTTGCCAGCGTCGGGCTGATCTCGCATGATGTGTTCCCCGTCCGTTCGCAGAAAGATTGCCAAGGCCGGGGCTGGCGGTCAAGAACAATAGTGGAACATGCTGTCGGTCGTGATCCCCACACTGAATGCGGCGGAATCCCTGCCGGCCACACTGGCCTCGGTCGCTGGCGCGGACGAGGTGGTGGTAGCCGACGGGGGCAGCAACGACGGCACTTCGGACCTGGCAGTCGGGTTGGGTGCGCGCGTCGTATCGGCTTGGCGCGGCAGGGGAGCGCAGCTCGCGGCAGGCGTCGCGGCGGCGCGCGGCGAGTGGCTGCTGCTGCTGCACGCCGATACTCGGCTGGCGCCGGACTGGCGGCGGGCGGCGGTGGCCCCCGATTTCGCCGGCTACTTCCGCTTCGCGCTCGACAGCGACGATCCGCGCGCACGATGGCTGGAACGGCTGGTGGCGTGGCGCTGCCGCGTGCTGGCGCTGCCCTATGGCGACCAGGGTCTGCTGATCCATCGCGACCTGCTGCGCGCGGTAGGAGGCATCAAGCCGCTACCGCTGATGGAGGATGTCGATCTGGTCCTCCGCCTCGGCCGCCGGCGCCTCGTCGCGCTGGACATCACGGCGGTCACCTCGGCGGCAAAATGGCAGCGCCAGGGCTGGTGTCGCCGCTCGCTGCGCAATCTGGCGTGCCTGACGCTGTATTTCGCCGGCGTGCCGCCGCGGCTGATCGCACGGTTCTACGGATGAGGGACACGGTCGTGGTATTCGCCCGCGCCCCGCGGCTGGGTGCGGTGAAGCGGCGGCTGGCGCGCGAGATCGGCGACCGTGCGGCGTTGCGCTTCCACGTCGCGACGCTGACCCGGCTCCTGCGCGCACTGTCCGCCGACCGGCGCTTTCGCACCGTGCTCGCTGTCACGCCGGATCATGCGCGGTTCCGCCAGCCGGTCCGGCTGGACCGGCTGGCCCAAGGGCACGGCGATCTCGGCCGGCGAATGCATCGCGCCTTCCGGCAGTTCCCTCGTGCCCGTGTGGCGATCATTGGCTGCGATATTCCCGATGCCGGGCCGCATGACGTCCATGCCGCGTTCCGCGCGCTCGGCAGGACATCGGCAACCTTCGGTCCGGCAGCCGACGGCGGCTATTGGCTGGTCGGGATGTCGCCCCGCCGGCCGGCGCGGCCGTTCGCCGCCGTGCGCTGGTCCACCGAGCACGCGCTGGCCGACACGCTGGCGAACTTCGCCGGGCGGCGTATCATCATGCTGCGGACACTGCACGACGTGGATACCGCGGCGGATCTGCGCTGTTCGCCGGTGATCAGGAGGACCCGCCATGACGGCGACCCGTATCGGCATGTTGCTGTTTCCACGCATGACCCAGCTTGACCTGACCGGACCGTTCGAGGTGTTCAGCAGACTGCCTGGCGCGGACGTGCTGCTGCTGTCGAAGACGCTCGAACCGGTCGTGGCCGACACCGGCCTCGGCCTGCTGCCCACCGCCACGCTGCGCGACTGCCCGCCACTCGATGTGATCTGTGTGCCGGGCGGACCTGGCGTCAACGCGCTGATGGAGGATGTGGAGGTGCTCGACTGGCTGCGCCGGCAGGCGGAGGATGCGCGCTATATCAGCTCGGTCTGCAGCGGCTCGCTGGTACTCGGCGCCGCCGGCCTGCTGCGCGGCAGGCAGGCCACGTCGCACTGGGGCGCGCGCGATCTGCTCGCCGCGTTCGGCGCGACGCCGACCGCCTACCGCGTGGTGCGCGACGGCAACGTGTTCACCGGTGGCGGCGTCACCGCGGGCATCGATTTCGCGTTGACGATGGTGGCAGAACTCGCCGGTTCGGAAGCGGCACACGCGATCCAGCTGCAGATCGAATACGCGCCCGCGCCACCATTCAATGCTGGAACGCCGGAGACGGCGCCTGCCCATGTTGTCAGTGCAGTGCGCGCTCGCGGCGCTGCGATGCGCACGGAACGCGAGGCGATCGTGGCGCGGATTTCCCGCGATGCCTGAGCGCTGGCTACTCAGCCGCCGGCCTGAGATGCTCCTGGAGCCGAGGCATCAGCTCCACCAGGTTGCAGGGGCGGAACCGGTTGTCGAGCTGGAATACCAGGATGTCGTCCCAGGCGTCCTTCACCGCGCCGGTGCTGCCCGGTAGCGCAAACAGATAGGTTCCGCCGGCGACGCCACCCAGCGCGCGCGACTGCATCGTGGAGGTGCCGATCTTCTGGTAGCTCAGCATGCGGAACAGTTCGCCGAAACCCTCGATGCGCTTCTCCAATACGCGCTCGAACGCCTCCGGCGTCACGTCGCGACCGGTGATGCCGGTGCCGCCGGTGGTGATCACCACGTCGACCTCGCGGTCGGCGATCCAGGCACGCAGGTGGCGCTCGATCGCGCCGGCATCGTCCTTTTCAATCGCGCGCGCGGCAAGGCGATGGCCGGCCTTGGCAACGCGCTCGCCCAGCGCGTCGCCCGATCTGTCGTCCGCCAGTGTGCGCGTATCCGACACCGTGAGGATGGCGATGTTCACCGCAATGAACGGGCGGGTCTCGTCGAGTGCCATGCTGTACCCTCCTGATGCAGCACAATCTAGGCAGCCGCGGCGTCGGCATCCAGCGTGCGGCGCAGCAGGCGCAGATCGGCCCACGCGCTGCGACGGTCCTTCGGCGATCGCATGAGTTCGGTCGCGCTGAACGTGGGCAGCGCCGGCAGGACCAGCGGCGTGCCGGGAATTGCGGCCTCCATCCAGGCGCCGCGCGGACGGCGGCGCGACGCGGACTGCGGCAGCAGTGCGCGGGCGGCGAGCGGTCCCATCAACAGCAGCCGGCGCGGCCCTGCCAGCGCGATCAGGCGGTGCAGGAACGGCAGGCACAACGCGAGTTCCGCCGGGCTGGGAGGGCGGTCGCCCGGCGGGCGCCACGAGATCAGCGGCGTCAGCAGCAGCTTGCCGCGGTCGAGGCCGATCGAGGCGAGCATCCGGTCCAGGTAGTCGCCAGCCGGGCCGGCGAACGCCTTGCCCGAGCGGTCCTCGGCCGCGCCTGGTGGATCGCCGACCAGCAGCAGAGTGGCGGCGGGATTGCCCTCGGCGAACACCAGATTGCTGGCGGTGTCGCGCAGCGCGCAGCCATCGAACCCGGCGATGGCGGCGCGGAGATCGTCCAGCGTGGTCGCGGCAGCGGCGGATTGCAGGGCGCGTTCGGCGGGGGTGGAGCCGGCGGGTGGCACCCCCTCCCCCCGTCCCCCTCCCGCAAGGGGAGG
>JANWJK010000265.1 GCA_025452005.1 Acetobacteraceae bacterium
GAGAGCGAGCTGCACGGCACCGGTGGTCCGCTCTGTGTTTCCGACATGCCGGACTACGATCCGATCAGCAAGGCGTTCATCAAGAGCGCGCTCGACCTCGGCTATCCGCGCAATGACGACTTCAACGGCGCCACCCAGGAAGGGGTCGGCTACTACCAGCTCACCACTCGTAACGGCCGGCGTTGCTCCACCGCGGTCGGATATCTGCGCCCGGCGATGAAGCGCCGCAATCTCCGCGTCATCACCAACGCGCTGACCGAGCGCATCACCCTGGAAGGCCGCCGCGCCACCGGCGTGACGTTCCGCCAGGACGGGCAGCTTCGCACCGTGCGCGCCGCCCGCGAGGTCATCCTGTGCGGCGGCGCGATCAACTCGCCCCAGCTCATGCTGCTGTCGGGTATCGGTCCGGCGCAGCATCTGACCGATCTCGGTATCGCGGTGGCGCACGATCTGCCGGGCGTCGGCCAGAGCATGCAGGACCACTACCAGGCGCGCATCGTGTGCAAGTGCCGCTTCCCGATCACCGTCAACGACATCATGCTGAGCAAGACACGCATGGTGAAGACCGGGCTGGAGTATCTGCTGTTCCGCAAAGGCGCGCTCAGCATCGCAGCCGCGCAGGCCGGCCTGTTCGCCCGCACCCGGCCGGAACTTGCCACGCCCGACATCCAGTACGCGACGGTGATGTTCAGTGCCGATCGTCCGGCCGAGGGATTGCACAAGTTCTCGGGCTTCTCGCTGGTCGGCTATCAGCTTCGCCCGGAGAGCCGTGGCGAGCTGAAGCTGAAGACGGCGAACCCGGACGATGCGCCGGCGATGCATCCCAACTACCTGGCCACCGAGACCGACCGGCGCACCATCATCGATGGTCTGAAGCTGGGCCGCCGCCTGCTCGCAACGCCGGAGATGCAGCACTACATCGCCGCCGAACACATTCCCGGCACACAGGTGCAGACGGACGACGAACTGCTCGATTACGCGAAGCAGTATGGTGGCACGGTGTTCCATCCCACCAGCACGTGCAGGATGGGCAGCGACCCGATGGCGGTGGTCGATGCGGAACTGCGCGTGCACGGCATCGGCCAGCTTCGCGTCGTCGATGCGTCCATCATGCCGGCGGTGGTGTCCGGCAACACCAATGCCGCGACGATCATGATCGCGGAGAAGGCAGCCGATCTGACCCGCCAGGGGCAGCAGAAGACGGAGAGGCTCGCCGCATAACCGGGGGAAACACGATGGCCAACCAGCAGTACGATTTCGAGGCGGACTTCGTCGTGGTCGGCGCCGGCTCCGCCGGTTGCGTCATGGCGACGCGTTTGTCCGAGGATCCGGCGACGCGCGTCGTGCTGCTGGAGGCCGGCGGCGAAGACCGCAATCGCTGGATCCACATTCCGCTGGGCTACGGCAAGACCTTCGCGGACGCGTCGGTGAACTGGTGCTACGAGGCAGAACCCGATGCCGGGGCCAACGGCCGTCGCATCTTCTGGCCGCGCGGCAAGGTGCTCGGCGGCTCCTCGTCGATCAACGGCATGGTCTATATCCGCGGCCAGCACGAGGACTTCGATCTGTGGCGCCAGCTCGGCAACACCGGCTGGTCGTCCACCGACGTCCTGCCGTATTTCAAGCGTGCGCAACATCAGGTGCGCGGCGCCGATGAATTCCACAGCACCGGCGGGCCGCTCTGCGTCTCCGATACCTCCGAGCATCACCCGATCTGTGAGGCGTTCATCGAGGGCGCGATGCAACTTGGCTATCCGCGCAACGACGACTTCAACGGGGCCAGGCAGGACGGCGTCGGCTATCACCAGACCACCACGCGTAACGGCAAACGCTGCTCCACCGCGGTCGGCTACCTGCATCCCGTAAGGAACCGTCCCAACCTGCGTGTCGTCACCGGCGCGCTCGGCGAAAAGATCCTGTTCGAGGGCGGGCGCGCGGTCGGCGTGGCATTTCGCGAGAACGGTCAGCCGCGCACGGTGCGCGCCGCACGCGAGGTGATCCTGTGCGGCGGTGCGGTGAACTCGCCGCAGCTCCTGCTGCTGTCCGGTGTCGGGCCGCAGGATCAGCTCGCACAGTTCGGCATTCCCGTGGTGCATCACCTGCCCGGCGTCGGTCAGAGCCTGCAGGACCACTACTCGGCGCCGGTGAAGCTGAAATGCCGCCTGCCGATCACGGTCAACGACGTGATGCAGAGCAGCGTGAAGAAGCTGAAGGTCGGGCTGCAATACTACCTGTTCGGCACCGGCCCGCTGACCATGGCCGCTGGCCCCGCCGCCCTGTTCGTGCGGACACGGCAGGAACTTGCGTCGCCGGATGTGAAGATCTCCGTGGCGCCGTTCAGCTCCGACAAGCTGCAGGATGGGCTGCATCCATGGTCGGGGTTCGGCCTCACCGTCTATCAGCTTCGCCCGGAAAGCCGCGGCGAGATCAGGCTGAAATCGGCCAATCCATTCGACCCTCCGGCGATGTTCCCGAACTACCTGGCGACAGAGACCGATCGCCGCGCCATCGTCGACGGATTGAAGATCGGGCGGCGCATCCTCGCCACACCGCCGATGCAGCATTACATCACCGAGGAATACCAACCCGGCCTGTCGGTGCAGACCGATGACCAGCTGCTGCAGCACGCGAAGAACACCGGTGGCACGGTGTTCCACCCCACCAGCACCTGCAAGATGGGCGTCGATCCGATGGCGGTTGTGGATCCCGAGCTGCGCGTGTACGGCATCGAGGGCCTTCGCGTGGTCGACGCGTCGATCATGCCGACGGTGGTTTCCGGCAACACCAATGCCGCGACCATCATGATCGGCGAAAGGGCGGCTGATCTTGTGCGCCAGCCGATGCGCATGGCGGCATGAGCGTCTACGCGCGGTTCGGCGTTCGCACCGTCATCAACGCCTGCGGCACGGTCACGCGCCTGTCGGGCGGACGCATGCACCCGGAGGTGGCAGCGGCCATGGTCGCTGCCTCCGGCGAATGCGCGGACATGATCGACCTGCAGGCCGCCGCCTGCCGCGTCATTGCACGCATCACCGGCGCACCGGCCGGCATCGTCACATCCGGCGCCTCGGCCGGCATCCTGCTGGGTGCCGCCGCCTGCCTCGCAGGACTGGACCCGGCACGCATGAACCGGCTGCCCGAAGTCGCAGACGGCCGCAACGAGTTCATCGTCGTGCGCAGCCAGCGCAACATGTACGACCGCGCATTGCATGTCGCCGGTGGGCACATCGTGGAGGTGGGCATTCCCGATCGCTACAGCGGTCCCGGCGTGCGCGATGCCGCGGCGTGGGAGATCGCCGCGGCGATCACGCCGCGCACCGCCGGTATCTACCATCTCGCTCATCCGCATTCGCTGCCGCGGTTGCCCGACGTGGCGACGGTGGCGCGCGAACACAACATTCCGCTGCTGGTCGATGCGGCGGCGCAGTTGCCGCCCGCCGGCAATCTCCGCCGCTTTCTGGCGCAAGGTGCCGATCTTGTTGCGTTCAGTGGCGGCAAGGCGATCGGCGGACCGCAGGCATCGGGCATCCTGTGCGGCCGCGCCGACCTGATCGGCTCCGCGCTGCTCCAGATGCTGGACCTCGACGTGTTCCCGGACCTGTGGCGCGCACCGGCGGAGTTTGCATCGCTGAGGCAACTGCCGGGCCTGCCGCATCACGGCATCGGCCGATCATGCAAGGTGGGCAAGGAGGCGATCGTCGGCCTGCTCGTCGCACTCGAGCGGTTCGCTGCACGCGATGAAGCGGCACAGCATGGCGAATGGCGCAGCATCCTGGAGACCATCGTCACGGCGGCAGGCGATGCGGTGACGTGCCGAATCATCGATGCGCCGGTTCCTGTGCTCGAGATCGCAACCACCGATGCCGAAGGACTTGCGGCGCAACTGGCAGCGAACGATCCGCCGATCCACTGCGGACTTGGCCGCCGGCACGAAGGCGTGCTGCTCTTCTCACCGGTATCGCTCACCATCGAGCAGGCTGCGATCATTGGCCGACGGCTGAGCCAGTCCTGACTTAGCGCACTGCGCAGCTTCCCGGCTCCATGCATGGCGGCACCTTGCGCCGGGTCTGCCGCGAGACGATCGCTGAGAAGTCGCTCTTCGTGGCGCCGAACGAAGCACGCACCCTGTAGCGATATGTCGTCTCCGGCTTCAGCCCGGCATCGCCATAACTGGGGCCGACCACCGTTGCGAGTTGGCGGAACGTTTGTCCTGCATCGATCGACCGGAACACGTCGTAGCCCACGGCGCCAGGGACGAGCGTCCACGCAAGATCGATCGCGCTGGCGCTGGCGTCGATGGCCAGCACGGTCGATGGCGGAGCCGGCGTCGAGGCAACCACGGCAGCCGATGTGGCGGCGCCACCGGTGATCCGGTCGACCATCGCCTTGATGGCGGCAATCTGGTGTCCCGTCTTCAGCAGATAGGTCGGAGATTGTGTCGGATCGGCATCCAGATAGCCCCACCAGTCCCAGCACGACCGCGGGTTGGTGATGCCCAGGCGGGTAAAGTCCACCGCGTGGATCTGTGGATAGAGCACGATGATGCGGTTGGTATCGGCCCATTCATTGTAGCCGGCGTGCCGGACGAAATCCTCGCCGATGTCGAGGAAGGATTGCAGGCACCCGTGCAGGGCGACGTGCACACGGCATGGCTCGCGCGCCTCGCACGCAGCCGGCACATAGACAAATCCCCGGTCGTCCAGGCTGTCCTCGATCGGCGTGCGGGAACCGGTGAAGTCGTCTTGCCGAAACGGGATCACGCGACCCTTCGGCGTCCCGTCGTTGCGTGGGTTCAGCGCGCCATAGATGTGCTGGAGGATGATGCCGGCCTGATCGTAGCCGCACCGGTTGATGTATTCGCCACCGGTTTCGCCACAGTTGCCGCCGTAGGCGATGGTGATCTGCGCATGACCGGCGCCGATCGCTGTCTGATAGAACAGGCTGCCAGGTCGATAGTGGGCATAGAATGCATAGAGAGCGTCGCTCACGGGGCGTGTGACGACGGCATCGTTGTAGCCGTTGAACAGATAGATCCGCTGCCTGGCCAGGTTCGCGGTGTCGTCGATCGCGCCGTTCCGGGCCCAGACATCGGCGCGGCTGATCAGCGACGCGACATCGGCAGCGGGTGCGCCGCCCGTGCAGGTGCTGAGCGCGGTCGCTTCCGATCCCTCGGAGCAGCCGAAGGGCCCGCCTGCGATCGCACCGACGCCGATCACGATCGATGACCATGCGGTGCCGAACTGCACCGCCATGAATGCACCGGATGAAAGGCCCGAAATCGACGTCTGGGCAATGTCGGCATTGTAGGTTGGCAGCGCCGGTTCCTCGGCGCTCGGACGGGCGGGGTGGAGCAGCGCAAGCCCTGCGGCAGCGAGAAGAGCACGGGCGCACAGCATCGACGGACCTCCCGGCAAGAAGCGTCCGTCTCCTCCCGCAATCTGTGGGCGA
>JANWJK010000266.1 GCA_025452005.1 Acetobacteraceae bacterium
GTTCGTCGACAACCGAGTCCGCCAGCCGGACCGGCTGCTGTTTGTGGGGCCTTACGCGCCTCGTCGCAGCCGATCGCTCCGAAGATCAGGAGCCGATCTGTTCTGTCCAAAGGAACCAGAGCGCCAGCAGGGGCCGTTCCGTTGAGCGCATCGCATGCATGACGTTCGGAGGATTGTAGACCAGGCCACCGATACCAGGCTCATGCCATGGATCGCTCGCCTGGCGCCATTGCCCGTCCGAAAGCACCACATAGATCTCCTCGGGCGGGTGACGATGGTCAGGATATCGCATGTGCGGCGCCATGAGGCTCACGCCGATCCAGACATCGCGGCGTTTCTCGAGCCCCTCCGGACCCATGATTGTCGCATTGGCGTGGCCGTCCAGGAAATGCTCACCCAATGTCTCGGCGCCGGCCCGGACCTTCCAGTTGAGCTGCGGTTCGATGGCGGCAAAGGCATCGGCCAAGGCGCTGATAGGACCTGGCTGACGGCGCGCGTGCTCCAGCGTCGTCGCCAAATGGCGGCAAACCGGCAATCGAGCCGCGCCCGGCCGCACGGCTTGGGCGGACGGTGCCTGGAGCGCCGTGAACATCCTTTCGGCGGCCAGGCTCACCGGTCCATCGACACCGGATCGATGGCGGATCGCTGCTTCGGCCGAAGTCAGGAACAGTTGGAGATCGGCGGAACGGAGCGACATCACCTCTGGGACCTTTCCCCCTGACGGTAACATCATGGCACACGGAATCCTGCTCGTCGCGTCTCGCCGGCCAGGCAATCGCATTTTGATCGAATGCATTTGCACGGATGTTTTTAGATCGAAAGAAAGTGTCTAACACGAAGGAAGAACGGAGGACGTCGAGGGTCACGAAGGAAGCACCAATGCGCTGCGCGTGAAGCGCTATCTCTTGCTTCCTCCGTGGCTCACCGTGGTCCTCCCGTGGCCTCCGTGTTGAAAACCTTACGGCGCCACCAACCAGCACCAGCGCCGCCGTTTTGGGTTTCAACGCTTTTCGCGGTCGTAATAGTCCACCGTTTCCTCAGCACGGAACATCTTCCGTAGCGTCCGATTTCCCCGTTTGCCCGAGGCGATCAGTACCTTGCCCGAATCCGGATATTCACATGCTTCGACCTCGACCAGCGTCGACAGCGAAAGATATCGCATCGTCGTCGTGCCGGTGTTGCTGATCTGGTGAGCCACGTCCGGGCCGCCTGGCGGGCACGCGATAACATCGTGCCGGTGAATCGGAAAGCGCTTATCGCCGAACCGGAGCTCGCCCTCACCCTCCAAGATGAAGAACATTTCCTCTTCGCCATGGTGGCAGTGGAAAGGGCATTGCACCTTGCCAGGCGGCAGGACGGTCAGGTTGTAGCCAAGTTTTCTCGCGCCGATATGATCGCTGATCGTGGCTCGGCTCGATGTGTAGAGACCGTTCTCCTCGACATCGTCGAACTCGGCTTCGTCCAGGTTCATGACCGGCTTCATCATGCACGTCTCCAATGCCCCGCGCACTCACACCGTCTGGCGTTCCGCCACGCCTGCCATCTGATGCTCGACGAGCCGCGCATAGAACCCGCGGCGTGATGAAAGTTCGGCGTGCGTGCCGGCCTCGATCACGCGGCCGGCATTCAGCACCAGGATGATGTCGGCCGCCTGGATGGTCGACAGCCGGTGCGCCACGACGATCGTGGTGCGGTCCACCATCAGCGCATCCAGCGCCGAACGGACAAGCTGCTCGCTGATCGTGTCGAGATGCGACGTCGCTTCGTCCAGCACCAGGATCGGCGCATCCTTCAGGAAGGCGCGCGCGATGGCGATGCGCTGACGCTGACCGCCCGAGAGCTGGACGCCGCGTTCACCCACGCGCGTCTGCAATCCGTCGGGCAGGTCGGCGACGAACTCCGCCAGAGCCGCCTGGCGCAGCGCGGTCTCGATGTCCTCGCGCGTCGCCTCGGGCCTGGCGAGACGGACATTTGCTTCGAGCGTATCGTTGAACAGATAGGTGTCCTGTGCGACCAGGGCGATGCGGCCGCGCAGACCATCCAGCGTCAGCTCGCGCAGTTCGACGCCGTCGAGTTTGATCTTGCCCTGCTCGGGATCCCAGAACCGCAGCAGCAGGTTGGCGATGGTCGTCTTGCCGGCGCCCGACGGCCCGACCAGCGCCACCGTCGCGCCGGCCGGCACGGCGAAATCGACGTCCGCCAGGGCAGGGCGCGTGCGGCCGGGATAAGTGAAGCGCACGTTCTCGAACCGCACGGTCGAGCCGCCACGCGGCGCGGCGGGAACGCGTGGGCCATCAGTGATCGCCACAGGTTCGGAATGCACCACGTGCAGACGGCGCGTGGATGCGATCGTATCGGCAAGCTGGCGGCCGACCTGAGCGATCTCGGACACCGGCAGGAAGGCGGCGATCGACACCAGCACCAGCAGCGGCAGCAGGGTCGGCGCGATCCAGCCATTCAGCACCAAGGGTGCGCCGACCGCGGCAACCGCCAGCCCGCCGAGGCCGGTCGCCACCTCCAATCCGGCGGTCTTTCGCGTGAGATCGTGCAGCAGCGCGAGCCGCATCGCCTGGTAGCGCCGCGCGTAGGCCATGAACTCGTCGCGCCGGCGCCCCGTTGCGTCGAACGCCATCAGTTCGGCGAGGCCCTGAATCGTCTCCGTCGCATGTGCGCCGAGTTCGCCCAGCGCGCCACGCGCGGTGGAGGCGAGGCTGTCGATGCGCTGCCGTCCCAACACCGGCGAGCCGGCGGCGTAGGCCAGGAACGGCAGCAACGCGAGTGCCAGAGGCCAGGCAACCACCGCCAGCGTCACCAGGACGGCGCCGGGGATCAGCACCGCGACGAACGCCGGCGCAACGGTGTGGGCATAGAAGTACTCGATCGTCTCGATGTCCTGTGTCGCCAGCGCGACGAGATCGCCGGAGCGCCGTCGCAGCAGATATGCCGGCGCCAGGGCGTCCAGCTTGCGGTACAGATCGACGCGCATCACCGCCAGCAGGCGGTACGCCATATCGTGTGCCAGGAACGATTCGAGCCAATGCAGCAGCCCGGTCACCGGTGCGGCGGCGAGCAGCAGCACGACAAGCAGCAGCGACGGCGCGTTTGCCCTGACCGCGGCGATGATCAGTGCGCCAAGCACGCCGACGCCGATGAAGGCGACGACGCGGCCGATGCCGCAGGACACGGTGATCGCAAGCTGTCGCCGCCACGGACGGATGAAGCCGGTCAGCGCGCGAATGGTCTCGGGCCAGCCGACCTCGGCCGCATCCAGCGCGAGGTCGCGTACGACGGCCGTGGTGTCCTCCACCGGTGCGGCGGCGCTGGGTGCGGCCAGCTCGTCCAACGGCGCGACAGCGTCGCCGCGCTCGGCAAGCTGCGGGCCCATCAGGCGGCGGTACGGGCCGTCCCGCGCGATCAGTTCGGCGTGGCGGCCGCTGTCCGCCACCGCGCCGTCGGTCAGCACGAGGATTCGGTCGGCGTTGATCACGCTGGAGAGGCGATGCGCCAGGATCAGCGTGGTGCGGCCGGCCATCAGTCGGTCGAGCGCCTGCTGGATCACCGCCTCGTTCTCCGCATCGACCGAGGACAGCGCCTCGTCCAGCACCAGGATGGGCGAATCGCGGAGCAGCGCGCGGGCGATGGCGATGCGCTGGCGCTGGCCGCCCGACAGGCGTGCCCCGCGTTCGCCGATCACCGTCTGGTAGCCGTCGGGCAGCGCCTCGATGAAGTCGTGCGCGTTGGCGGCGCGGGCGGCGGCGGCGAGGTCCGCCTCGCTGGCGTCGGGGCAGCCGAGGCGGAGGTTGTCCTCGATGGTGCCGTGGAACAGGTAGGTGTCCTGCGCCACCACGGCGATCATCTGCCGCACGGCGCCCGGGTCGAGCGTGCGCAGGTCATGCCCGCCGATCCGCACCGTGCCGCTCTGCGGGTCGTGCAGGCGGAGCAGCAGGCGAACGATGGTGGACTTGCCGGAGCCGCTGGGTCCGACGATGCCGACGCGTTCTCCGGCGGCAATGCTGAAGGTCAGGCCGTGATGCGCGGCGCGCCGGCCGCCGGGATAGGCGAAGCCCACGGCGTCGAACGCGATGCTGGGGGCGATCGCGGCACCCTGTCCCCAGCTCTCCCCCGCTTCGCGGGAGAGGGAGTTCATGGTGGGGGAGGGGGCGCCCGGAGCGGTGACAGGCTCATCCAGCAGCGCATTGATCCCCGCCGCCGCCGCCTGGCCCGTCAAGCCCTGGTGCAGCACCGTCCGTAATTCGCGCAGCGGGCGGAAGATCTCCGTCCCGGCCATCAGCACGATCAGCAGCGCCTCGAGGCTCATCTCGCCGTAGCGCACCCGATACGCCCCCAGTGCCAGTGCCGCGGCGGCACCGAAGGCGCAGCCAAGATCGGTGATGCCGCGCGTCAGGATGCTGGTGCCGAGTACCAGGAACGTGCTGTCGGACAGCGCGCGGGCCTTGTCGGCCAGCATGCGCCCGTAGGCGCCGCTCTGCCCGAACGCCTTGAGCGTCGGCAGGCCCTGCATGGCGTCGAGAAATTCCTCGCCGAACGCCTTGAATGCGTGCTGGCGCTCGCGGGACTCCCGGCCGGTGCGTTCGTGCACCACCGCGGGCGCCACCAGGGTGAACAGCGCGGCGCCCAGCATCACCGCAGCGACGGGAACGTCCCAGTACGCCATGAAGGCGAAGATCGCCAGCGGCGCGCAGGCGGCGATCGACACCTGTGGGATGTACTGGCCGAAGAAGGTCTGAAGCTGCTCGACGCCGTCGATGATGGACAGCATCACGCCGCCGGTGCGTTCGGCGCCGAACCAGGCGGGGCCGAGTGCCACGATCTTGTCGTAGAGCCGTCCGCGCAACGTCTCCTGCACGCGTGTCGCGGTGCGATGCGCGACCATGATGCGCATGTCGTCGAGCCAGGCGCGCAGCAGGATGGCGGCGAGCGTGGCGATCAGCGGGACGACCAGTTCGCCGGTGGGTGCCGCGCGGAACAGGCGGGCGAGGAACTGGCCGAGGAAGGCGAAGCGCGCGATGCCGATGGCGAGCGCGAGCAGGCCGAGGGCGATGCCCAGCGCGATCCGCCACCGCAGACCGCTTGTCATCCGCCACAGTCTCAGATCGAAATGCATGGCGGCCATTGTGAGGCCGGCGCCGCGTCGTGTCCAAGGGCTGCTGCGCGGCTCAACCGGGGGAGGGAAGCATGCGATACCTGAAGGCGGCCGGCATCGGCGCCGTTCTGCTCGCCATGGCCGCGTCGGCGCAGGCGGCCGGCACGCTGCGTGTTGGCATGCAGGACGATCCCGACGCGCTGGATCCGGCGCGCGGCGGCACGTTCGCAGGCCGCATCGTGTTTGTCAGCCTGTGCGATAAGCTGGTCGATCTCGGTCCCGACCTGAAATTCGCGCCGCAGCTTGCCACCGCCTGGTCGTGGGCCGCGGACGGCAAGGCATTGACGCTGACGCTGCGCGAAGGCGTGAAGTTCCATGACGGCGAACCGTTCAACGCCGATGCGGTGCGCGTGAACATCGACCGCTACCGCAGCGCGCCGGAGAGCAACCGCAAGGGCGAACTGAAGCCGGTCACCGCGGTGGAGGTGATCGATCCGAAGACGGTGCGCCTGGTGCTGTCGCAGCCCTACGCGCCGCTGATCGCCGTGCTGTCGGATCGCGCGGGAATGATGGGGTCGCCCAAGGCGATCGAGCGTCTGGGCAAGGACTTCGCCACCGCTCCGGTCTGCGCCGGCCCGTTCAGCTTCGTCGAGCGCGTGCCGCAGGATCGCATGGTGCTTGCGCGCTTTCCCGGCTACTGGGATGCGGGCGCGATCCATCTGGACCGCATCGTGTTCCGGCCGATCGCCGATTCCACTGTGCGGCTGCTGAATTTGCAGACCGGACAGCTCGACATGCTGGAGGAACTGGCGCCGTCCGATGCGGCGAAGGTGGAGAAAGATCCCAAGCTGAAGCTGCGTGGCGTGACATCGCTCGGCTATGAGGCGATCGACATCAACCTGGCGCATGGTCCGGCGGCGGACAATCCGCTGGCGAAGGATGTGCGGGTGCGCGCCGCGCTGGAGGCGGCAATCGACCGCAAGGCCCTCAATCAGGTGGTGATGGACGGGCGTTTCGTGCCGGACAACCAGGCCGAGCTGCCGACCAGCCCGTATTTCAACACGGCCCTGCCGGTGCCGGCACGCGACGTCGCCAAGGCGAAGGCGCTGCTGAAGGAGGCCGGGTACGACCGGGTGACATTCAGCCTGCGTACGCTGAACACGCCGGCCGACACGCAGATCGGCGAGGTGCTGCAATCGATGGCGGCCGAGGCAGGCATCGACATCAGGCTGGTCGCGGGCGAGACCAACGCCAACATCCAGGCGATGAACTCGGGCGAATTCCAGGCGAACCTGGTGATCTGGAGCGGCCGGTCCGATCCGGACTTCAATATCGTGCAGTTCCTGGCGTGCGATGGCTTCCAGAACTGGGCCAAGTATTGCAACACCAAGTTCGACGACGCGTTGAACCGCGGGAGGGCGGCGACCGATCCGGCGCAGCGCGCAGCGGCGTATCACGAGGCGGCGTCGATCTATCTGACGGACCGGCCGCTGATCTTCCTGTTCCACATGACGTGGCTGTATGCGCACAGCGACCGGCTGAAGGGTTTTGTCCCGGTGCCGGACGGGCTGATCCGGCCGCAGGGGCTGGTGCTGGAGTAGTTCAGGCGAACTGCGAGAAATCCGGTCTGCGCTTTTCCAGGAATGCCTTGAACGCCTCGGCTGCCTCGGGTGAGCCGAGGCGCTCGCGGAACAATGCCAGTTCTTCATCGATGCGTCCGGCCACATCGCTGGCGCCGTGGCGGATCAGCCGCTTGGTCAGCCGCACCGCCTGCGGCGGCAGCGCCGCGAGACGCTGAGCGATCTCGTGCGCCGTTTCCATCAGTGCCGTATCGTCCACCACGCGGTTCACGAACCCCCATTCGTGTGCCGTCGCGGCATCCAGCGGTTCGCCGAGCAGCAGCAGGGCGCTCGCTCGCTGGTGGCCGAGCAGGCGAGGGAACAGCAGCGAGCTTGCCGCCTCCGGCACGAGGCCCAGGCTGGTGAACGGCATCACGAAGCGCGCCGACCGCGCCGCGACGATCAGGTCGCAGTGCATCAGCATCGTGGTGCCGACGCCGATCGCCGCACCGTTCACCGCGGCGATCAGCGGCTTCTGCATCGATGAGATCGTCGGCAGGAAACGCGACGCGGAGGCTTCCCGATTGCCTGCGGCGCGCGCCTGGAAATCGGCTATGTCGTTGCCCGAGGTGAAGGTGTCGCCGGTGCCGGTCAGCAGCGCGACGCGCAGGGTGGGATCGGCGTCCACCTGACGGAACGCATCGGCCATCGCGTCGTACATCGCGCGGGTGAGCGCGTTCTTCTTTTCGGGGCGATTCAGGCGGATCTCCAGCACGCCGTCCGTGCGGGTGATGACGACGGTGGCGGTCATGTCACGTCATAGATGAAGGCGAGCGGGATGGTCACGCCGATTTCCGGCAGATCCAGCATCGCATCGACGCCAGTCAAAGACTCGGCTTCCCACCCGGCGGAGCGGCGGCGAACGGTGATTTCGGGCCGGTTCTGCTCCAGCAGGACATAAACCAGGATTGAAGGAACAGCCGCATATTCGATCGCTTTGACCCTGCGGTCGGTCAGCGCGGTCGATGGGGATATGACCTCGAAGACGGCTCTTGGCGTTACTGCGTCGTCATCATCCTCGGAGCGACTGCAAACAACGCTCGCATCCGGGTAGCGCACGCGGCCCGTGGTAATCACCTTGAGTTCGGGTCCATGTGCCTCGCATGGCGGCTTGACGTGGAAGACCAGTGCAGCCGCGACACGCGTTGCGATCAAGGAATGCGCCCGGCTGCCGCCCGTCATCGCGACCGGCTGGATGCCGTCGAATTCGTAGCGTTCGGGCTGGGATCGCTCCCAGTCCAGGAATTCGTCCAACGTCAGCGGCTTCAGGGATGCGCTCATGCATGGGCAAGGTATGCGGCGCGCCTGCCCGCGGCAAGCTTGGCCGCCGGCCTCACGCCACCGGCAGATGCCCGCTGATATAGGGCGGCAGGTCGAACGCGCCGACGTGGATCTCGGGCGTCCAATAGCGCGTCGTGCCGAGAACACCGGCAGCCTGCGCCCGCGCCCGGATCTCCTCCGTGACGACGCGCGTCAGCGACGCATCCTTCGCCGCCCAGCCCAGCGTCATGAACCCGCCGACATAGGTCGGCACCGCCGCGACATACGCCGTCACATGCGGGAAGAATTTTTGCCGCCGTGCACTGGTCTCGCGCAGTTCGTCCGCCTGCATGAACGGCACGCCGCACTGGTTCACCACCAGTCCGCGTGAAGTCAGGATGCGCGCGCAGTTGGCGTAGAACGCATCGGTGAACAGCACCTCGCCCACGCCGATCGGGTCCGTGGAATCGACGATGATCGCGTCGAACGAGGCGTCCGTCGCGCGCTTCACGTAGTCGATGCCGTCGCCCACGATCACGTCGGCACGCGGATCGCGCCACGCATCGCCGCCGATCGCCGGCAGGAACTCCTTCGCCAGCCGGATCACCTCGCCGTCGATCTCGACCATTACCGCGCGCCTGACGCCGCGGTGCTGCAGCACCCGGCGCAGCACACCGCCGTCGCCGGCGCCGATGATCAGCACGTTCGCCGCCGATCCGTGCGCCAGCAGCGGCACGTGGGTCAGCATCTCCTGATAGACGAACTCGTCGCGCTCGGTGATCTGGATCACGCCGTCCAGCACCATGACGCGGCCGTGCGAGAAGCTGTCGAAGATCACGATGTCCTGGAAGTCGCTCTGAACGCGCGCAAGCTCGCGCTTCACCAGGAAGCGCTGGCCCCAGTCGGGGTACAGCGTCTCGTTGATCCAGCTATCGGTCGCCACGAAGTTACGCGATCAGCCCGCGCCGCTGCTCGGACAGCAGGATCGACTTCGGTGCGAACACATCCTTCAGGACGGGCAGCGAGCGATACGGATCGCATGCGCCGCACATGAAGATGTCCACTGCGGCGAAGTCGCGCTCCGGCCAGGTGTGGATCGACATGTGGCTCTCCGCCAGCACGAGCACGCCGCTCACGCCGCCGTCGGGCCCGAAGTGGTGGAAATGACTGTGCAATATCGTCGCATCGGCGGCTTCCGCTGCGTCGCGCAGCGCGCGATCGATCAGCTCCGGATCGGTGAGGTTGCTCGCCCCCCACAGGTCCAGCAGCAGATGCGTACCGGCGAACTTCACGCCGTTCTTCTCGACGAAATAGTCCTTCTGCTCGATCTCGTTCGGAGCGTCGGTGACCATCCCCAGTGGGCTGAGTGCGTCCATCACGTACCCTGTTCCTACCAGCAGACAGCCTGTTGAACGGGCGCGCGCTGCGTCCGTTCCCTTGGGCCAAGGCGGCGGAACATGGGGAAAGGGGGGGCAGCATGCAAGAGGCTTTTTTGCCCTTTGCCCCGGTTTTATGGGTTCTCCCGCGCCGGCGGCAGCAGCGCCTTCAACTGTCCGGGCAATGCGCGCGCCAGCGCCGTCTCCTGGCCGGCCCGCTTCAGGTCGGCAACGCCGCGTACCTGGTCGGCCGTGAGCAGCCGGAACATGTCGGCGAGCGGCCCGGATCCCATCCTGGCACCCTCGCGCTGGCGCAGTGCGGTCAGCGCCGCATCGTCGCCCGCGCGGGCCGCGGCGGTGGCCAGACGCAGCAGGATGCGCCGCTGCGCGTCGTCCAGATTGCCGGCGGCGGGAACGGTCCTGCCGGCATAGTCGGTGAGTGCCCGCTGCGCCGCCGGCCAGTCATTGCCGCGCTCCAGGATCGTCGCCCGCGCCTCATCGGCGGCGGGACTGTCGAGCGTGGCCAGCGCGGCCAGCGCGCGGTCGCCCTCGCCGCGCCGTGCGCTGGCCGCGGCGAGCAGCAAGGTGCGGCGTTCCGTGAGCTCGGCAGGAAGGTCGGCGGCCGCTGAAGCATCGAGCGCCGCCAGCGCGCCCGCAGCATCGCCTTCGCGCAGGTGCAGCGCCGCCAACCGTGCACCGAAGCCGGCGCGAGCCATACCGGAGTTCGCAGCCTGCATCAGCTTCTCCAGCACCGGTCCGGCACGCCTCGGCAGGTCGAGCGCCGCCAGTCGATCGGCGAGTTTCCCCTGCAATGCGTCGCCGTCGGGGCCGGTGGGGAGCAGATCTGCATTCTCCTCGACCACCGACACCAGTTCGAGCGGAGCGAGCGCGTCCGCCGTGTCGTCGCGCAGCAATGCAGCGAACATGTCGGCAAGCCCGGCGTGGATCGCGGCCTTCTCATCCGGGAACAACGTCTCGCTGTCCCGCAGCAGGGCAAGTGCCGAGCGCCATGCGCCGGTGCGCGCCCGGAGTTCGGCCAGGCGCTCGCGCAGCGCGCGCTCGTGCCGATCGCCGCGCCAGGCGTACAGCAGGCTCTCGAGCCGGTCGGCCGCCTGCTTCGCATCGAGCACGCCAAAGGCCAGCCGCAGCTCCACGGCCCGAGCGGCGGCGCGGGCGTGCAGCAACTGGTCCCGCGACTGCGTCAGCCGGTCATAGCTCGCCAAGGCTCCGGCGGTGTCGCCCTTCGCCTCCTGCAACATGGCGCGCGCCAGGCCGAGTGTGGCGTTGTCCTTGCGCGCATCGAGCAAAGCCGCGGCAGGGCCCGTTTCGCCGCCTGCCACCAGGGTCTCGGCGGCCAGCGGGAGCAGCCGATCGCGCATTTCCGCCGGGTAGGCGAGCAGCAGCGGCATTGTCGCGGCGAACATTGCTGCCGCCGCGACGGAGCCATCGTGCAATTGCGACAGACGCACCGCGCGCCACAGCGTGACGTCGTCGGCGGCGGCCAGGCGCGGGTCGGCCAGGCCCTCCGCTTCGTCAGGCCGGTGCGCGAGCAATGCCGCGACCGCGGCGAGCGCCGCCGTGTCGGCCGATCCGGCGGCATGCGGATCATCGGCCGCGGCCATATGCAGCATGGCGCCCGCCTCGGCGCCGAGACCGAGCGCGATCATCGTTCGCGCCGCCGCCTGCCGGCGCGGACCGCGAGCCAGCGGCGCTGCCGCCGCGGCCTCGGCCACCTGACGCCGCAGACGCTCCGTCAGGACCGCCACGGGCTGGCTGGGGAAGTCGAATTGCCGCGTCAGGCCGGCGGAACGCGCGAGCTCGTTTGCGACGTCGGATGGCGGCGACAGCGTGAGCGCTCCGGCGAGCACGAAGCCCTGCGGCGTCGGCCGCAGCGCCACCGTATCGACGTTCGGCTCCACCACCACGCCCTGCCAGGTCGGCAGCAGGCTGAACTCAGGCGCGCGGCGCAGTGCCGGAACGCCCTGGCCGTTTCGCCGCTGCGTGCCAACCAGCAGAGTGGCGCCGGTATCAGGGTCCGTCAGGCTCACCACGGTGCCCGGCTCGGCCGCCGGCAGAACCAGCCGGTCGTCCGCGACATTGGCCTGAATCGGCCGCAATGCCGGCTCGAGCTTTACCGCCGTGATGCGCCATGCGTCCGCGGTGCGCGACGGCGACAACGCCATTGTCGTGTCGAGCGGCAGCCGGATCACCGTCGCCGTTTGCAGCGTCTGCACCACGGCGGCGCCGAACAAAGGATCGTCGCGCAGCCCCGACAGGTCGATGCTGCGGGGCTGATCGAACACGATCAACGCCGTGCCGCCGCGACGAAACGCTGCGACGCCCAACTGCGGGCCGCCTGGCACGATCATTCCGGCCTCGACGCCGGATGCGGCCTGCGCGGCGGTTTCGGCCGTACCCACCGCCGGGGCGGGCTGTTCGATCGCGGTGGGCGCCGGGTCGGTTGGTGCGGGCTGTGCCGACGCGGCCGCTTGGACCGGCTCGGGCTGCGGGTTGGTCGCTTCCGCTTTGGGCTGGGAGGGCGGCGGCTCGGGCGCCTGTACCGGCGGTGCTGGTCCGGCCGGCGGCGCAGCGGCGGCTGGAGCCGGGGACGCGGCCGGCTGCGCCGCGTTGGGCGGCGGTTTGCCCGGCGGTTGTTGGGCTGCGATCGATTGGGTCGGCGCCGCCTTCCCAACGGCCGCGCTGCCGTCCATGACATCGATGACCACGAGATTGCCCAGGCGCCAATCGCGCACGGAGGTTCCCGCGGCCACGACAATCTCCGCCTGACCGGCGCCACCGCTGATGGAGAGCACGTTGCGCGGCACGGCGTTCGCCGTGCCGATCGTCACGTTGCCGGTGAACTGGACAACGACGTGCTGGCCCTGCTGGATCACATGGTAGTCGGTGTGCGACGCGAAATTGAATGCGACGCGGCTGTAGCCCTCGTGTACGCCGACGCGCACCGGCACGGCCGAACCGCCATCGGCGAATGTCGCCGCCAGCGGCAGAGCGGTCAGCAAAGCCGCAAGCGGCCAGGCCAACCCGCGGGGCATCAATCGAAGCTCGCCAGCAGCTTGTCGATGTCGGACTGATCCATCGCGACGGTGGGATGTTGCGGTCCGTTGAGCAGCGCGGCTTCGGTCGGGTCCATCGCCGCCTCGTCCAGGATCGGACGGTGGCCGCCGCCGAACGTGGCGACGATCTGGGCGACCTTGGTCTCGATCGTCTTCAGCGTCCCGACCACCTTGTTGATGCGCTGGCCGGTGATGTCCTGGAAGCTGCAAGCCTCGTAGATACGCGTGGTCGCGTCCTGGAGCCTCGCTGCCGGTTCGCCGGTCACACTGCCGGCCACGTCGTCGAGGGTTTCGCAACTGCTCAGGATCGCATTGGTGGCGGTCGCGGTGTGTTCGACGATGGCATCGAGTTCGTCGGTGGCGAAGGGAATGTGGTTGTCGGTGATGTCGTCCACCCGCAACGCGGCGATCTCGGCCTTGGCGCAGGCGATGGTGCGGCCGAGCGCCTCCACCTCCGCCAGCAGCGAGGTCTCGTGTGCGGAGAGGTCGCCGCTCATGGTCGCGAGCACGGCACGCA
>JANWJK010000267.1 GCA_025452005.1 Acetobacteraceae bacterium
CCCTCCAGCGCGGTCAGCCGCTGGTTGAGCTGCTTGAGCTGGGTGACCAGCTCCTCGATCCGGTTGTTGTGCAGCCGGACCTGCTCGACCTTGCGCACCAGCTCCTCGCGCTGGCGCTCATAGGTCTTCTCGGACCGCGCGGTGACCTCCTCGCCCGAGGTCATCGTCTCGAGGCGGCGGTGCTGCACCTTGTGCAGCTTCTTGTAGAGCGCCTCGATCTCCTCGAAGGTCGCCAGCACCTCGGGCTTCAGTTTCTCCTCGAGCGCCGACAGCGAAATGCCCGGGCCGTCGCCCTCGTCGTCGCCATCGAGATCGTCCGGCACCTCGGGCGCATCGGCGCCGTTCGTAGCGCCGGCGGGGATCGAGGGATCGGGCGCGACACTGCCGTCGGGCGCGGGCGCGCCGGCACCCTGCGTCGCCTCCAGGTCGATGATGTCGCGCAGCAGCATCCGCCCGGCCTTGAGCTGGTCGTGCCAGGAAATGATCGCCTTGAAGGTCAGCGGGCTCTCGCACAGCCCGCCGATCATCATGTCGCGGCCGGCCTCGATACGCTTGGCGATCGCAATCTCGCCCTCGCGCGACAGCAGCTCGACGCTGCCCATCTCGCGCAGGTACATCCGCACCGGATCGTCGGTGCGGCCGAGGCTCGCCTCGTCGACGTTGCCGGTCTGCTCCTCTTCCTCGGCCTCGTCGGCCTTCTCGACCTTGACGACCGGCGCCTCGCCGTCCTCGGTCTCCTCGCTCTCGACGACCTGGATGCCCATCTCCGAGAAATTGGCCATCACGTCTTCGATCTGCTCGGAGCTGTTCTGGTCCGGCGGCAGGATCTGGTTCAGCTCGTCGAACGTGATGTAGCCGCGCTCCTTGCCACGCGCGATCAGCCGCTTGACGGCGGCGGTCTGTACGTCGAGCAGTGTGGTCTCGACATCCTGTTCTGCGGTCACGGTGTCGGTGGCGACTGAGGGCTTGGTGGCCATCGTTCAGCGAACTCCCAAATCAATGTTCAAGCCGCGAGGTCCACCCCGTCGGGCTCGCCGCTGTTGACCTTGTTCAGCGCGGCTTTCAGCGCGAGCAGGCGGTTCTGGCTCTGTTGGGTCAGGTCCTGTGCACAGGCGGCCTCGGCCAGGGCAATTTCGTCGCTCAGTCGCTGCACGTTGAGGAACCCGAAAATGTGCCACCACCCTGCCGCGGCCTCCGCCGGCATCGCCGCCGATGCCGCACAGGCCGGGAGCGGCACGGGCACCGTCGCCAGGACCTGATCAGCCTCAGCTTGCAATCCAGAATTCGTGAGGTGGGTCATCAGTGCCTGAGAGTCAAGGATTTCGGCCGTTTCCGCCCACTCCTGCAGCGCCGTCCGCAACGCCGCGAGCGGCTGCGGCAGCTCGAGCCCGAGATAGGCGTGCTCGATGTCGCCCAGCAGGACGGGATGACGCAGCAGGATGGCGGTCAGGATGCGGCACCGCTCGCCTGAGACAGAGCCGGCGGCCGGGCTGGGCCGGGCGACGGGCCGCGCCGCGGGCGCACGGCGGCCGGCGCCACGGCCGGCGAAGAAACGGTCGAGCAGCGTGCGGCGATATTCGCCGGCCAGCGCCCGGTCGGGGATGCGCCGAGCGGCTGCCTCCAGGCGTGTGCGGAAGGCGGCACGCTGCTCCGGCGTTGCTTCGCCGCCGGTCTCGCGCAGCAGGTCGTACAGCGCTTCGGACAGCGGAGCCGCGGCGGACAGCACGGCACGCATGCCGTCTGCTCCCTGACGTCGCACCAGGGTGTCGGGATCCTCGCCGGTGGGCAGCCTGGCGAGCCGCAGCGTCCGGTCAGGCGCCAGCAACGGCAGAGCAAGCTCGGCGGCGCGCGCCGCCGCGCGGCTGCCGGCGGCGTCGCCGTCGAAGCACAGGATCGGCGCCGGCGCGAGCCGCCACAACTCCTCGAGCTGCTCCTCGGTCAACGCCGTGCCGAGTGGCGCGACGGCCCCGCCGATGCCGGCCTGATCGAGGGCGATCACGTCCATATATCCTTCCACCACCACCAGCGGGGCGCCGCCGCGCACCGCCTCGCGCGCCAGGTCGAGCGCGTAGAGCGTGCGGCGCTTCGAGAACAGCGCCGTCTCCGGGCCGTTGACGTATTTCGGCTGACCATCGCCGAGGATGCGTCCGCCGAAGCTGATGACCCGCCCGCGACGATCGCGGATCGGGAACATCACGCGGTTGAAGAACAAGTCGAACGTTCTGTCGGTTTCATCGTCGCGACGCATCAATCCGGCGTCGACCAGCCGCTGCGGGACGATGCCCTCGCGGCCCAGGTCGGCGGCCAGCGCCCCGCGCCCCTCGCCTGACCAGCCGAGTCCGAAGCGGTGGATTGTCTGCTCGGACAATCCACGGCCGCGCAGATAGGCCAGGGCATTGCGCCCCTCGGGCAGGAAGAGCCGCCGTTGGTAGCTGGTCTGCGCCATTTCCAGCACCCCGGCGAGATCGAGCCGCTTCTGCTCGGCCTCGGCGGCCTCCGGCGAGGGCTTCGGCACCTCGATCCCCGCCTCGGCGGCAAGGCGTTCGACCGCCTCCATGAAGCCGGTACCCTCGGACTGCATCACGAAGCCGATCGCGTCGCCGTGCGCGCCGCAGCCGAAGCAATGGTAGTGGCCGTCCTCATAGACATAGAAGCTGGGCGTCTTTTCGCCGTGGAAGGGACAGCAGCCCTTCCACTGCCTTCCCGACCGGGTGAGGCGCGCCCGCCGCCCGACGATGGCCGGCAGCGGCGTGCGAGCACGCAGTTCCTCGAGGAAGCCGGCAGGGAGTGCCATCAGGTGAACATCCTTACCCCAGCCTCGTCTTCACCATCGGCCCCACCATGGACATGTCCAGCGTGGCGGCATGCTTCGCGCGGAGCACCGCCATGACCTTCCCCATGTCCTTGATGCTGGCCGCGCCGGTCTCGGCGATCGCCGTCGCGACCGCCTCGGCCATCGCGCGCTCGTCCATCTGCTGCGGCAGGAACGCCTCGATGACGGCGATCTCGGCCTCCTCCTTGTCGACCAGGTCCTGCCGGTGACCCTGGCGATACATCTCCACCGACTCGCGGCGCGACTTCACCATGCCGCGCAGCATGCCGATGATCTCGTCATCCGGCACGCGATCGATCCCCTTGGGCCGCGCGGCGATGTCGGTGTCCTTCAGGCGCGCGAGGATCATGCGCAGCGTGGAGGTGCGCGACGCGTTGCCGGACCTCATCGATGCCTTGAGCTGATCGGTGAACTGCTCGCGCAGGCTCATGGCACCCTCTCCGACAAAAAACACCCTCTACTATATGCGAAGTGACAAGGCTGTAATCCGGCGGAGGAAATTTCCCACCACGTCGCCCGGCTATTGCGTCGGGAATTTCCTTCCCATACTGTGTGCCGCATGACCATCGATGTGGATGCTCTCATCGAACGGCTGGGCGGTGCCGAGGCCGCTGCGCGGCTGACCGGCGTCGGGACCGAGGCTGTCCGCAAATGGCGCCAGGCCGGGGCCGTTCCGTCGCGCCACTGGGCGGCGGTGATTGCCGCCACTGGTCTCGCGCTGTCCGACCTGGCCGGAGGACCGGCGACGCCGCGCACGGAAGCTATCCCGCCCGGTGGCGACGCGATACCGACCGGTGCGACCGCCGCCCTGGTTCTGGGAGACGGATCGGTGTTCTGGGGGCGCGGCTTCGGCGCTCATACCGCCACGCCGGCACCGGTGGGCGAGGTCTGCTTCAACACCGGCATGAGCGGTTATCAGGAAACGCTCACCGACCCTTCCTATGCCGGGCAGATCATCACCTTCACCTTCCCGCATATCGGCAACGTCGGCACCAACCCGGAGGACATCGAGGCCGCCACGGTCGCGGCGCGCGGACTGGTGGTGAAGCAGGACATCACGGAGCCGTCCAACTGGCGGTCGGCGCAGCACCTGGACGCCTGGCTGCGGACGCGCGGGATTGCCGGGCTGGGAGGCGTGGACACACGGGCGCTCACCGTGCGTATCCGTGACGGCGGGGCACCGAACGGTGTGCTGGCGTTTCCCGCCGATGGGTGCTTCGACCTGCCGGCCTTGCGCGCCCAGGCCGCAGCATGGCCTGGCCTGGAAGGCATGGACCTCGCCAGGGAAGTGTCCTGCCGTCAGTCCTACGAGTGGGACGAGACGCGCTGGGCCTGGCCCGCGGGGGCAGGCCGGCAGACGGCATCGAGGTACCACGTGGTGGCGGTGGACTACGGGGCGAAGCGAAACATCCTGCGATGCCTCGCGTCGGCGCGATGCCGGGTCACCGTGATGCCCGCGACGGCGACCGCCGAGGACATTCTGGGCCGGCACCCGGACGGTGTGTTCCTGTCGAACGGTCCAGGCGATCCGGCTGCAACGGGCGAATACGCGGTGCCGGCGATCCGCGGCGTGCTGGAGGCCGGCGTGCCGGTATTCGGCATCTGCCTCGGCCACCAGTTGCTGGCACTGGCGCTGGGCGCGAAGACCTACAAGATGGAGCGGGGTCACCGGGGCGCGAATCAGCCGGTGAAGGATCTGGTCACCGGCAAGGTGGAGATCACCAGCCAGAACCACGGCTTCGCCGTGGACCCCGAGACGTTGCCGCCGACCGTGAAGGTAACGCATGTATCGCTGTTCGACGGATCGAACGAGGGGTTGGCGTGCACGGATCGACCGGCCTTCTCCGTGCAGTACCATCCTGAGGCGAGCCCGGGACCAAGCGACAGCCACTATCTGTTCGGACGGTTCGTCGAGATGATCGAGCGGCAGGTGTAAGGTGGACCCGAAGTCACTGCTGCTGACGACCGCGCTCCGCCACAGGATCGATGAGCCGAACATCGAGGCAGGCTTCCAGCGCTTCGCGGCCGTCGCCGAGCAGACCGTCGACTACCAGGCATTCTGTGACGCCGTCGCTGCCTGTCTTCGCGAACGCCTGATACACGAACCGATCCGCCTGCCAGAAGGCGCGCTCCAATGCCATTGGCACCTGGAGCTCACTGCAAAAGGTGTCGAAGCGGCACGTCGACTTCCGGCGCGAATCACATGAACGTCCACTCAACCGTCATGGCCGGGCTTGGCCCGGCCATCCACGGCTTTCCATTCTATCCGGATGGAAGACGTGGATGGCCGGCCTGCGCCGGCCAAAACGATTAGGCGACGGGTCACGCATGCCCAAACGCACTGACATAGCCTCCATCCTGATCATCGGCGCCGGCCCCATCGTCATCGGCCAGGCCTGCGAGTTCGACTACTCGGGCGCACAGGCGTGCAAGGCGCTGAAGGCTGAGGGCTATCGCGTCGTGCTGGTGAATTCCAATCCCGCGACCATCATGACGGATCCCGGGCTCGCCGATGCCACCTATATCGAGCCGATCACGCCCGAGATCGTCGAACGCATCATCAGGCGGGAAAGACCCGACGCACTGCTGCCCACCATGGGCGGCCAGACCGCGCTCAACACCGCGATGCAGCTTGCGCAATCCGGCGTACTGGCACGCCACGGCGTCGAACTGATAGGCGCGCGAGCCGAGGTGATCGAACGGGCCGAGGACCGCCTGAAGTTCCGCGATGCCATGGCTGCGATCGGCATCGAGTCGCCGCGCTCCGCCATTGCCCATTCGCTGGAGGAGGCGCGCGCAGCACTGGTGACCACCGGCCTGCCCGCCGTGATCCGCCCGAGCTTCACCCTTGGCGGTACCGGTGGCGGCATCGCCTACAACCGTGAAGAATTCGAGCAGATCGTCTCCGGCGGCCTGGAAGTCTCGCCGACCACCGAGGTGCTGATCGAAGAATCAGTGCTCGGCTGGAAGGAATTCGAGATGGAGGTCGTCCGCGACCGCGCGGACAACTGCATCATCGTCTGCTCCATCGAGAACGTCGACCCGATGGGCATCCATACCGGCGATTCCGTCACGGTGGCGCCTGCGCTCACGCTGACCGACAAGGAATATCAGCGGATGCGCGACGCCTCGATCGCCTGCCTGCGGGCAATCGGCGTCGATACCGGTGGATCGAATGTGCAGTTCGCGGTGAATCCCGCAGATGGCCGCATGGTCATCATCGAGATGAACCCGCGCGTGTCGCGATCGTCGGCGCTGGCATCGAAGGCGACCGGCTTCCCGATCGCCAAGATCGCTGCGAAGCTTGCGGTGGGCTACACGCTGGACGAACTCGCCAACGACATCACGCGTGTCACGCCAGCCAGCTTCGAGCCCACGATCGACTATGTCGTGGTGAAGATCCCGCGGTTCACCTTCGAAAAATTCCCTGGCACGCCTGCGCTGCTCACGACATCCATGAAGTCCGTCGGCGAGGCAATGGCGATCGGCCGCTGTTTTGCCGAGGCACTCCAGAAGGGACTGCGCAGCATGGAGACCGGACTGTCCGGTCTCGACGAGATCGAGCCGCCGGGCGACGGCGGCCCGGATGCATTCCGCGCCGCGCTGTCCGAGCCGCGTCCGGATCGCCTGCTGATCGCGGCGCAGGCCTTGCGCGCCGGGCTCGCCGTCGAGGAAATCCACGACGCCTGCAAGTTCGATCCCTGGTTCCTGCGCGAACTCGAACGCATCATCGATGCCGAACGGGCGATCGCTGCCACCGGTCTGCCACGTGAGGCTGGTCCTTTGCGCCGCGTCAAGGCACTCGGTTTCTCCGACCAGCATCTGGCGCAGCTCACGCGGAGCAGCGAGGACGCGGTCGCTGCGCTGCGCGCCCGCCTTGGCGTGCATCCGGTCTACAAACGCATCGACACCTGCGCCGCCGAGTTCGCCTCCGCCACGCCGTACATGTACTCAACCTACGAAGGCGGCTTCGGCACACCGGTCTGCGAGGCCGATCCCAGCGAAAACCGGAAGGTCATCATCCTCGGTGGAGGACCGAACCGCATCGGCCAAGGCATCGAGTTCGACTATTGCTGCGTCCATGCCGCCTATGCCCTGAAGGATGCGGGATTCGAGACCATTATGGTCAACTGCAATCCGGAAACCGTCAGCACGGACTACGACACATCGGACCGGCTGTATTTCGAGCCGCTGACCGCCGAGGACGTGATCGCGCTGGTGCGCCGCGAGGAGAGCCGCGGCACCCTGCTGGGCTGCATCGTGCAGTACGGCGGGCAGACCCCGCTGAAGCTGTCGCAGGCCCTGGCGCGCGAGAAAATCCCCATTCTCGGCACCAGCGCCGATGCGATCGACATCGCCGAGGATCGCGAGCGCTTCCAGCTTCTGCTGCACCGCCTCGGCCTGCGCCAGCCGGAGAATGGCATTGCGCGCTCGGCCGATGAAGCCGAGGCGATTGCCGATCGGATCGGCTATCCGGTGGTGATCCGGCCGAGCTACGTGCTTGGCGGCCGCGCCATGGAGATCGTCTACGATCGCGCCGGTCTGCATCGCTACATGCGCGAGGCGGTGCGCGTCTCGGGCGACAACCCGGTGCTGATCGACCGTTACCTCAACGATGCGATCGAGGTGGATGTCGACTGCATCGCCGACCACGAAACCGTCTATGTCGCCGGCGTGATGGAACATATCGAAGAGGCCGGCATCCACTCCGGTGACAGCGCCTGTTCGCTGCCGCCCTATACGCTGCCGCCCGCCACCGTCACCGAGCTCAAGGCCGAGACCGAGGCGATGGCCAAGGCGCTCGGCGTCGTGGGGCTGATGAATGTGCAATACGCGATCAAGGACGATGTGATCTTCGTGCTGGAGGTCAATCCACGCGCCTCGCGCACCGTGCCGTTCGTTGCCAAGGCGACGGGCGTCGCGGTGGCCAAGATCGGTGCGCGCGTCATGGCGGGCGCGCGGCTCGCCGACTTCCATCTCGACGATCTCAGCGTGGCACCGCACGTTGCGGTGAAGGAGGCAGTGTTTCCGTTCGCCCGCTTCCCCAATGTCGACACGATCCTTGGGCCGGAAATGAAATCGACCGGCGAGGTGATGGGCCTCGATTCCAGCTTCGAGCGCGCCTTCGCCAAGGCGCAGCTCGGCGCCGGTGTGATCCTGCCCGACGCCGGCACGGTGTTCCTCTCGATCAAGGATGCCGACAAGCGCGGCCTGCCCGCGCTCGCGCGCCGGCTTACCGAGATGGGCTTCGCCATCATGGCGACACGCGGCACCGCCGCGCGCATCCGCGACGCCGGCCTTGCCGTATCGGTCGTCAACAAGGTGCTGGAGGGCCGGCCGCACTGCGTCGATGCCATTCGTTCCGGCGACGTGCAGTTGGTGATCAATACCGCCTCCACGCCGCAGTCGATCGCGGACAGCTTCGCGATCCGCCGCAGCGCGCTGACCCACGGCATTCCCCACTACACCACGATGGCCGGCGCCCGGGCGGCGGTTCACGCCATCGCCGCGTTGAAGTCGGGAGCGCTTGAAGTTGCGCCGCTACAGTCCTATTTTCGCGGTTCGTTCTGAACCCATCGTCGTGGCCGGGCGAGGCCTGTCGCGGCGCTTGCGCTTGGCCACAACCCGGCCTCTCATGACGTTCGACCACCAAAGGACGGAGTGACGTGCAGAAGTTCCCGATGACCGCCCCTGGACTGCAGCGGTTGAACAACGAGCTTCGCCAGCTCAAAGCGGCGGAACGTCCGGCGATCATTCACCAGATCGCCGAGGCGCGCACGCACGGCGATCTCTCGGAGAACGCCGAATACCACGCCGCCCGAGAACGTCAGTCGTTCATCGAGGGGCGCATCGCCGAGCTCGAGGAGATCGTCGCCTCGGTCGAGGTGATCGATCCGTCCTCGCTGTCGGGCGAGCACGTGATGTTCGGTGCGCATGTCTGGCTGGTGGACGAGGAGACCGAGAAGGAATCCAACTACCAGATCGTCGGTGTGCACGAAGCCGACATCAAGGGTGGCCGGCTGTCGATCTCCTCGCCGCTGGCCAAGGCGCTGATCGGCAAGAAGGTGGGCGACACCGTTTCGGTTCCCGCACCAGGCGGCGACCGGTCGTACGAGATCCTCGGCATCAAGTTCATCTGACGTGCTGCGCTTCGCCGATGTGACGGCGGCCGCCGAGCGGATTGCTGGCCGTGTCCTGCGCACGCCGGCGCTGCCCAGCGAGGCGGTGTCGCGTGCCACCGGCGCCGATGTGGTGCTGAAGCTCGACAACCTGCAGGTCACCGGTGCGTTCAAGGAGCGCGGCGCGGCCAATAGGCTGGCGCTGCTGACCGATGCGGAACGCGAGCGGGGCGTGATCGCGATGTCCGCCGGCAATCACGCGCAGGCGGTGGCACGGCATGCGCGGTTGAGCAATGTCGGCGCCACCATCGTGATGCCGAAGTTCACGCCGCACATGAAGGTGACACGCACCGCATCGTTTGGCGCCAAGGTCGTGCTGCATGGCGAGACACTGGCCGAAGCAGCGGCGCATGCCAGGACGCTGGCGGCGGAACGTGGCCTCGTGTTCGTGCACCCCTACAACGATGTCGGCGTGATGGCGGGACAAGGCACGCTGGCGGTGGAACTGCTGCAGGATATGCCGGATCTCGACGTGCTGGTGATTCCGGTGGGCGGCGGTGGTTTGCTCGCCGGATGCGCGATCGCGGCGAAGGCGATGAGGCCGGGCATCACGGTGTACGGCGTGGAGGTC
>JANWJK010000268.1 GCA_025452005.1 Acetobacteraceae bacterium
CCGCGGGTCAGGCCAGTGCGCATCAGCCCGTTGACGCTGAATCCGATGTCCGCTTTCGTGGCCTTTCTGAAAGCGTCGGTGCACAGATTGGCGAGGGGCGTGCCGGCCGCATTGTCGGTGTATGTGTTGGGCAGGTTTTGCGGGATCACGCACAGCGGCTGATCAACACTGTAGCCGCGCGATGCGAACACTGCCGCGGTGACACCCGTCTTGAGCTTTGCGACCTCATCATTGATGGCGGGGTCGCCGGCAATGGTGTCGTCGATCGGGTAGAGCAGGTAGGATTCGACCGTAAGTTTTCCGTCATCCAACGTGATCACCAATTCGCCGAGATTCTTGCCTTCCTTCCCCGTCTGGACCACCGGTGTACGGCCGTTGACGATGATCGGTTCCCGCAGTTCGGTGTGGCTGTGGCCGCTGATCACCACGTCGATACCCGGCACGGCCTCGGCCAGCCGCACGTCGTCGCCCTCAGTGTAGCGCCCGTCCTTGCCTTTCTGCACGCCACCGTGGCTGAGCGCGATGACCACATCCACCTTCTCGGTTTCGCGGAGTATCTTAACCATTTCCCGGGCAGCCTCGATGTCGTTGGAGAACGTCACCGCACCCGCATTGGTATAAATGATGGCCTCCCTTCCGATCACCCCGAGAAGGCCAAAGCGAATGCCGCCGCGCGCTATCACGAGGTGACGGCGAACAATTCCGACCTTGGCCTGGCCCTGGAGCGCGGCCAGGGATGGGTCGCCGCCTGCGAAGCTGGTATTCGAGGCGAGCACCGTCGGAATGCGGCCGGCTTTGCTGGCCACACCGATCGACTTGCCCAGGCCGTCGGGTCCGTAGTCGAATTCATGGTTGCCAAGGGTGGTGGCGTCGTACCCCATGTGCGACATGAGTTGCAGTTCACCGCCGATCGTGCGGGTGGCGGCGCCGAACGCGGTCCCCATGCTGTAGTCACCAGCGTCAAGCACCAACACTGGCCCCTGGCCTTTGCGCGCCTCTTTCCTCTTCGCCATCAGGCTCGCCAGGCGCGAATATCCGCCCGTGGTCTGGTCATCGTTGAGCGTAAGCGGCGTGTAGTCCAGAGCCGGGCTTAACCCGATGAAGGCCGAGTGCATATCGTTAGTGTGCAGAATGGTGAAGGTTTTCTTGCCGTCTGGCACCGCGGACAGGGATCCAGGCAGGACGGACGTCGCGCCGACTGCCGCCGCGGCAGCCACGAACTCACGGCGTGAGAGTGTTCCGCCTCGCATGCGGGTGTCGGTCTTCCCCCCGTCCGCCGCCGCGGCTGGTTCTTCGTGTTCGGTATTCACTGATGTGCACCCCAGTTACTCGGAACCATAGATACCCGCGCGAGACGCCCGCGCGCGGATGCATGGACCACAATTTCGAATGGCGGTTAGCCTGGACCACGGTTTTGCACATTGACTTAGGTCAATGATCCGCCATCGGTGAATCAGATCTCTCTCGCCATAGGTCCGCAGTGGGTCGCGAGCAGTCGTTAAGCAATTATTCAGAGATGGCCTCTCAGCTCACGATCACGATCAGCAGTACACCCGCCACCACCAGGACAAGCCCAGCGACATCGCCGGCCTTCAGTGTCTCTTTCAGGTAGAACCGGCTGAACAGCAGGGTGAAGACGATCTCCACCTGACCGACCGAACGGACCAGCCCGACCGGGGCCATGGCGAAGGCGGTGAACCAGCAGGCCGAACCCATCGCCGACAGCGTTCCCACCCAGGATGAACTGCGCCACGTGGTAAACGTTTTGCGCAATTCGCGCGGCTCGCGCCAGGCGAGGAAGCCGCCCTGCATCAGCACCTGTAGCGTGTTGGTGACGACAAGCACGAACAGCGCACGCACGAACAGGCTGGGCCCGCTCAGCGACTGGTTGGCAAGCTTGATGAACACCGTGGTGAACGCGAACAGGAACCCGGCCCCAAGACCCGCGAGTGCCGCGGGCTGCACCGTGGCGCGCGCAAGCTTCGCCGGCCGCATGCCTCGCCCGGAGAGCGACAGCGTCATCACGCCGGCGAGGCCGATGCAGATGCCGACCCAGGCGAGCGGACGCAGCACCTCGTGCAGCACGATCAGCGCCACGATCGCGCTCTGTGCCGTCTCGGTCTTCGAATAGGCCGTGCCGACGGCAAAATTCCGGTAGCCGAACGAGAGGATCAGCAGATTGGTGGCGAGGATCTGCAACAGCCCGGTCGCGGCGCAATACAACAGGAAGGCGAGGTTGGGCGCCGGTATCGGCAGACCGGTTGCGATCAGCGCGCCGACGAACAGCACGAGTGCGGCGGGCGCGCCGTACAGATAGCGGACGAAACCGGCGCCGTTGACCGACAGCAGATGACGAAGCTTCTGCTGCATGGCGGTCCGCCAGCATTGGAACAATGCGGCGGACATGGTGATGGGTATCCACAGCGGCATTGCGCGGTGCTCCGGTGTCCGGTTGTGGCCGGAGCGGTCCGGCGAGGTCGGGGCGGCAGCCTAACTTGCCGGCACGAAACCCGGCAACGTGTCGATCGCTGAGCGAAGCCCGAAGTCCGGGGCAGGAGCCTGTGGGCCGCCGGATTATTCGACACAGCGCGCGCCGAGGTCCCTAGCGCGGCCCGATCGGCCGCAACCAAACCGAAGCAAGGAAAGGGGAACCGCAAAACACGCAAAACACGCAAATCACGCGCGTGCATGGCCAGGGCGCCAGACTTGAGGTGATGTCGCTGCAACCTGCGTTTGCGTTATTTGCGTTATTTGCGGTTCCTTTCCTTGCTTCTATGCGATACCCACGCGCCATGACCCTTGAGGGAAAACGTTAGGCGAACAGCGCGTTACGGGCAGTGCATCATTGCATCGGGAAATAACCGCGGGCTGCGGTGATTTGCCAGGTTAGCAATGCAGAGGGCACTGTTGTTTCAACGCGCTCCGCGCGAAGCGTCATGTTGTCCTTCTCTGGGCCCTCTGAGCCCCTCGGCGACCTCTGCGTCGAATGAGCCAGCCGCGTTCAGTCTCCGTCGCACGAATTGCGCACTGTGGTTTAAGCAGTCGCCCTGAAGGGCTTGATGCCGCCATCACGCCGCGTCGCAGCCGCAGCGCATAAGCGCGTCCTGCATGTGCGCGGGCACCGATGCGACGGCAACGACGGGAGGGGCGAGATCGAGCGCTATCCCGCGCGCCAGCAGATGTAGCCTGCCAATGCCCCCGCCATAGATTGCATCGCCCAGCACCGGGCAGCCGAGCGCCGCGCAGTGAACCCGCACCTGGTGCGTCCGGCCGGTGCGCGGCGCGAGCTCGAGCCAGGCCAACTCGCCGCAGCGACCGAGTACGCGCCAATCGGTGACGGCGGTCTTGCCACCGGGATCGACCGCCATGTGCCAGCCGTTTCGGCTGGTTCGCCGGGCGAGCGGCGCGTCGACCGTGCCGGACGCCGTGGACGGACCGCCTCGTACGATCGCCCAGTACGCCTTGCGAACGCGACCCGCCGCGAATTCCGCCTGAGCCGCAAGCAGCGCCGGCCGGCGCAACGCAACCAGGAGGCACCCGGACGTGTCGGCATCCAGCCGGTGCGCCAGCCACGGCCCTTGGCTGCGCCGCGACAGCAACGGAAACCAATCCTCCACGCTTGGCCCGCCGCGCGGCCCAGGATGCACCGGCAGACCGGCGGGCTTGTCCAGCACCACGAAACGGTCGTCCTGGAACAGGATCGGCGGCATGACGGCTCACTGCCGGAATTTGTCCGCTGTGGCAAAGGCGTGGCAGGCTGGGCGCAGATGCGTATCCACATCCAGAACCCGGTCAACGACCCGCTGTTCCTGTTCTCCCGCGCGATGTGGGATGCGGCGGCGTCGCGCGCACCCGGCGTCGGCGCCCGCCACGAGGTGACGATCGGCGACAGCGACGCCGACTTCGCCGCCGGTATGGCCGAGGCTGAGGCGCTCATCACAGAGATCGGCGTGGTGGCGGCGAAGTTCCCCTGCCGCGCGCCTCATCTGAAGATGTTGTTCATCACCAACGCGGGCCTGGACCGGCTGGCGCCGTTCGACTGGCTGCCGCCGGGGGCTGCGCTCCTGAACAACGCAGGCGTGCACGCGACGAAGGCCGGTGAATTCGCGATCATGTCGGTGCTGATGCTGGCCAACCGGGTGCCGGAGATGGTGACGCATCAGCGTGCCGGTCGCTGGCAGAAGCTGTGGGGTGCCGTGCTGGACGGACGGCGTGTCACCGTCGTGGGCCTCGGCTCGCTGGGCGGCGCGGCGGCGACGCAGGCCGAGCGGTTCGGTATGCATGTGACCGGGATGCGCGCAACCGCGGCGCCGCACCCGCACTGCGCCGAGGTGATCACCGTCGCCGACCTCGATCACGTGTTGCCGCGGACGGAGTTCCTGGTGCTGGCCTGTCCGCTCACCGACGCGACACGCGGCATGATCGACCGGCGCCGTCTGCGTTTGCTGCCGCGTGGCGCCGGGGTGGTGAACATCGGCCGCGGCGCACTGATCGACCAGGATGCGCTGTGCGACCTGCTGGACGATGGCCACCTGTCGGGCGCGGTGCTCGACGTGTTCACGCCGGAACCGATCCCGGCCGGACACCGGCTGTGGACCACGCGCAACCTGATCGTCAGCCCGCACACCGCTGCCGACGACCCGAACACCTACAATGCGCGCAGCCTGGATATGTTCTTCGACAACCTGCGCGCCTGGCGCGAGGGCAGGGCTATGCCCAACCTGTTCGACACGGCGCGCGGATACTAGGAATACCGGTACTCAAGGGAGAACGACGACAATGGAATTCGGCATGTTCCACGAGTTTCAACGTGTGCCGGGACAGACCGAGGAGGAGGCGTTCGCCGACTCCTTCGAGCAGGTGGACGCGGCCGAACGCTACGGCCTCGACGTGATGTGGCTGGCGGAACTGCATACGGCGCCGGAGCGTTCGGTGCTGGCCGCGCCGCTGACGATCGCAACCGCGATCGCCGCGCGGACCAAGCGGATGAAGATCGGTACCGCCGTGCAGGTGCTGCCGCTCTGCCACCCGCTCCAGTTGGCCGAGGAGGCGGCGACGGTGGACCAGATCAGCCACGGCCGGCTGATCTTCGGGGTCGGACGCAGCGGCTTTCCGCGGGTGTATCAGGCGTATGGCGTGTCCTACGCCGAGAGCCGTGATCGCTTCGTCGAGGTGCTCGAGATCCTCAAGCGCGCGTGGACGCAGGAGCGCTTCAGCTTCGACGGGAAGTACTACCATTTCCACGACGTGTACCTGGTGCCGAAGCCCTACCAGAAGCCGTATCCGGAAATCCGTGTCGCCGCGACCAGTCCGGACACCTATCCGGCCAACGGCGCGCAGGGGAACCCGATCTTCTGTGCCACGCGGCTCGGTGATCTGTCGGAGCTTGGGCCGAACCTGAAGGCGTATCGCGAGGCGTGGTCCGCCGCCGGGCATCCCGGCAACGGCCAGATATTCCTGCGTGTCCCGGTGTACGTCGCCGCGACCGAGGAGCGTGCCCGGTCGGAGCCGGAGGAGAGCGTGATGCACTTCTACCGCTACCTCGGCGAGCGCATCGAGGAGTCAGCGAGGCTGGAAGGCGCGCGCGCGATCGAGAACCGTGCCGAGAGGGGGCAGCGTCTCCAGTCGATCGACTACGACACGGTGCTGGCCAGCAAGATCATCGTCGGCACGCCGGCGCAGGTGGTGGATCGGCTGGGCGTGCTGCGCGAGGAACTGGGGCTGAGCGGCATCCTGGCCGAAATGAACTGCGGCAGCCAAATACCGCACGAGCGGGTACTGACCTCGCTGCAACTGCTGTGCGAGGAGGTCATCCCCAAGTTCAAGACGTGAGCCGGGTCGGACCTGTCACACCCGCATCGGCATCAGCACGTAGAGCGCGCTGGCATCCGCCGCGTCGCGCACCACTGTGGGCGCCGAACCGTCGGCGAAGCGGAACTCGACGTCGCCCTCGATCTGGTCGGTGATGTCGTTCAGATAGCGTGCCTGAAAGCCGATCTCCAGCGGTCCCGCCTCGTAGGTGACGTGATCGGCATCCAGCTCCTCGGTCGCGGTGCCCTGTTCGGGGCTCGCCGCCGATAGCACCAGCAGATCGCGCGCCAGCGACAGCTTCACCGGGCGCGACCGTTCGGCCGAGATCGCCGACACACGTCCGACCGCATCGGCGAAGTCCTTCTTGCCGACCCGCAGCACCTTGTCGTTGCCGCGCGGGATCACCCGCTCGTATTCGGGGAACGTGCCGTCGATCAGCTTGCTGGTCAGCAGCACCGCGTCGGCGTGGAACTGGATCCGCGTGTCCGACAGCGCCACCTCTACGTTGGCGGTCACTTCGTCCAGCAGCTTGCGCAGTTCGTTCACCGTCTTGCGCGGGATGATCACGCCCGGCATCGAGCCGGCGCCCTCCGGCAGTGGTTCCTCCACGCGGGCCAGCCGATGACCATCGGTCGCCACCGCGCGCAGCACGCGCGTGCCCTCGGTTTCGGCGGTGTGCAGGTAGATGCCGTTGAGGTAGTAGCGCGTTTCCTCGGTGCTGATCGCGAAGCGCGTGCGGTCGATCAGCCCGCGCAGCACCTGCGCCGACAGGTTGAACCGGTGCGGCAGCGCGCCCGCGGTCATCGAGGGAAAGTCCTCGGTCGGCAGTACCACGAGGCTGGTGGAATAGCGGCCCGAACGCAGCGCAAGCTGCGCATCGCCACCCCCATGATCGAGCTCCACCTCGGCTCCGTCGGGCAGCTTGCGGACGATCTCGTAGAGCGTCGCGGCGGGCGCGGTGCAGGCGCCGTTGCGCGTGGTGCTGGCCGGCACGTCCTCGACGATGGCGATTTCCATGTCGGTCGCGGTCAGCGTCAGCTTGCCGTCGCGCACGGCGAGCATGACGTTGGCCAGGATCGGAATGGTGTTGCGGCGCTCCACCACGCTCTGCACATGGGCCAGCGCCTTCAGCAGGGTAGCCCGGTCGGCCTTCAGCTTCATGGCTTGTATCCTTACTCGGCCGGGTTGCGGCGACGCCCAGGCGAATCCACGGATGCACTGTAGCAATGGCAGGGTCCGCGGGGAAAGGCCGGTCGCATCCCGACTGGCCGGTTTCCTCGCGCAGCCGTGACCGATCGGGCGCCGGCGGACGCGCAATGATCGCGGCGCCATGCGCCTGTTTCGTGCCCATGTCCTGATCGCCGCCGGCCTGTTCGGCGCGATGGTGCTGCTCGCCTTCACCGGCGACGCGCGGTCCGACGCGGCAGCCGACATCGCCGCCACCCCGTCCCGTGGCACGTTGGTCGCCCGGCCGGGCATGACGGTGGCGGAGATCGCGCGGCGTTCGTCGCTGGCGCTGAATGTCGGCCGGACGGTGATCGCCGACGCACGATCTTCACCTTCGAGGTCGCCGATACCGCGATCAGCGTCCCGCGCTGCCGCTACTACTTCATGACCTATGCGCAGGGTGACACCAGCCGGATCGACATGATGTCGATCGGCACCGCCAGCCGGCTGCTCTCGCGTCCGGAGCTGGAAGCCGCCGATGCGGCATTACGTGAGCGGCTGGCGGCCGACGGCTGGCTCGCCGGCCACGAGGTGCGTGGTGGCGCGAGCGAAGGCCCGGAGGGCCGTACCTGGCTGAAAGGCGATACGGTACTGGCCATCCAGCGCCGCCGCATGGATGAAGCGAAGCCGGGCGAGGCGGCGGATGCGGGCGGGTGGATCCAGTTCGTCGATCTCGGCCTGCTCGGCCAGTGGCCATCGCGCGACCGGTTCGTGTTCGGCCGCGCGCCGCGCTGAGGCTCAGGACTCCAGCATTCGTCGCAGCAGTTCCACGTCTTCGGCGAAGCCGGCGTCGCGGCTCATCAGTTCGCCGACGCGGGAGACGGCGTGCATCACCGTGGTGTGATCCCGGTTGCCGAACCTGCGGCCGATCTCTGGCAGGCTGCGCTGGGTGAGTTGCTTGGCCAGATACATCGCCACCTGGCGCGGCCTCGCGACCGCACGCGCGCGGCGGGCCGACGACATGTCGGTCAGGCGCATGGAGAAGTGTTCTGCGACGCGCTTCTGGATCTCCTCGATCGTCACGCGGCGGTCGTGCGCCTTCAGGATGTCGTGCAGCACCTCCTGGGTGGTCTCCAGCGTCACGGGACGGCCGAACAGGTTGGCGTGGGCGACCAGGCGGTTCAGCGCGCCTTCCAGCTCACGGACGTTGCTGGTGATCTTGTGTGCCAGGAAATCCAGCACCTTCGCCGGGACGGCGACACCGGCGCGTGCCACCTTCGCCTCGAGGATGGAGATGCGCAGCTCGAACGTGGTGGCGTGCAGATCGGCCACCATGCCGTAGCCGAGCCTGGTGCGCAGCCGGTCGTCGATCCCCGAGAGGTCGGAAGGCGACTTGTCGGCCGACACCACGATCTGCTTGCCGACATCCACCAACGCGTTGAACGTGTGGAAGAACTCTTCCTGCGTGTTGTCCTTGCCGATCAGGAACTGCAGATCGTCGATCATCAGTACGTCGACGCTGCGGAGCTGCTCCTTGAACTGCATGGTCGACTGGCTGCGGATCGCGGCGATGAAGCGGTACATGAACTTCTCGGCCGACATGTAGGTGACCGAGACCGGCCGCCCGACGCCGGTATTGCCGCGTGCCACGAGTTCCCAGGCGATTGCGTGCATCAGGTGTGTCTTGCCGAGGCCGACGCCGCCGTAGAGGAACAGCGGATTGAAGCCGGCGCTCGATGGCTGCTCGGCCACCCGGCGTGAGCAGGCGTAGGCGAACTCGTTGGGCTTGCCGACCACGAAGGCTTCGAAGGTGAAGCGAGGATCGATCGTGAGTTCCGGGCGCTGATCCATCCGTTCCTCGAGCTTCGGGACCACGGGAGGCGGTTCTACTGTCGTCGCGAGGCTCTCGGCCAATCCGGTCATGGGCGCCACCCCACCGCCCACCCGGATATCGACCCGGCGGACTGCCGGGTTCTCCCCATGCCACAACGAATTCAGCCTGTCGCCGTAGCGGCTGCGTACCCAGTCGCACAGGAAACGCGTTGGCAATAGCACGGTGATCTCATCGCCGTCGATTCCGGCGAGGGTCATCTGTCGCAGCCAGTTGCGGTATTCGAGGTCGCCGACCTCGCCCTGGAGGCGGTTGCGGATGCGGGCCCATTGTATCGGTAATTGCGAGATGTCTGCGATCGCCTGATCAATCGTCGCGGACATATCGTTCGCCATGCTGCCGCCCCCCGACGTCATGAACCGATCCCACAACGACGGTCTTTCGCCGTCGTCCAGCCAAAACACTTTCCGCCGATGCCGGCGGCAGAACGATCGAAAGAGGAATTCATCAGCCACCGGTCAGTGGCCGACCCAGAAATGATTATGTCACGTTGGGGTACAGTGGCAACGGGAAAACTGCCCGAGCGACGAGCGACCAAGTAGAACGCAACAACATTGCCCGATATTGTGGATAATACTGTGGGTGCACGAAGTATAAATTCTCCATGCAGCCGAGGGTTGTCGTTGCAACTGCGGAGTAACGCGTCCGCCGCGCATCATCGGCAATGCTGCCGCCCCGGTCAACCGGACCGGGAGCAGCACTCATCCCATCGATAGCGCCTTGATCCGCGCGGAAAGCCGCGACAGCTTGCGCGCGACGGTATTGTGGTGCGTCACCCCTTTGCCGGCAGCACGCTGCATCTCGGGTTGCGCCTCCCGCAACGCTTCACTGGCGGCAGCCTTGTTCCCGCCGGCAATCGCCAGCTCGACCTTCTTGATGAAGGTCCGCATGCGGGACTTGCGCGCCTGGTTGCGCTCCGTGCGGCGTTCGGTCTGCCGGTTGCGCTTGCGCGCGGAAGCAGTATTGGCCATGAATCCTATCACTCGGTCGAACAGAAATGTCCCGCTGCAGCCATGCCGTCCAGCGGGGAGCGGCTGTTCTATGCAGGCCCCGCCCGCAAGTCAAGAAAGCCTGCCCAGGGCAATCGGCCGATAGTTCGGGTTGTCCTGACAGCGAGATGCCCGTCACGCGATGAGGCAGGGCGTGGTGTGCTCATCGAGCGGCCAGATCGGACGCAGCACTTTGGTGTAGCCGATCTTGCGGTAGTCCCGGCTGAGCGGGCCATCGGAATCGATGTAGATCACCCGCTGCGCGATCGGCCCGAACGCCGCCATGAAGTGATTGGTCGACTTTACCACCACCAGCTTCCGTTCGGTCGGCTCGATGCCGAGATTGCGGAACAATTCAAGGCCCAGCGCCTGAGTCCGATTGGAGATCAGCACGACCTCGACCCCACCGACCTTGATGGCGGCACAATCGCCAAGCGGTACCTGGGTAGGGCCGAAGCTCTGCCAGCAGTCGCGCCGCAGACCGACCACGGTGACCTCCGCATCCATCGGCTGGCCCGATGTCGGGCCCACCTTGCCGCCGAAGCGGAGCGGAAACCGCGCGTGGAGACCCGCGTCGAAACACAGGCGCACGGCGATCGGATCCCAGACCGGGCCAAGCGCCGCACTGTCCGCATTGCGTTCCACCAGCCGGCGCAGGATCGTGGTGTTGTCGGACGGCGCGCCGCCGCCGGCATTGTCCGCCGGATCCGCCATCACAACCGGGCTTCCGTTGAACGCCAGCGCGGCGCCGATCCCTTCGTCGCAATGCATATAGTCGGGCGCCGTGCGGCCGCGCATGGCGATGAATTCCTCGCCGATCTTGCTTGCCAGGCGGTCCGCCTTCGGCTTGTCGTTGTCGGTGATCACAAGGATGCGACCGGTCAGTTCGGGCACATCGGCATACGGAAAGCAGTGGCCGATCGAAACCGACAGTACGCCATCCTTGCCTTCCATCGCAGAGGTCCGGTCAACGAAGCCGCGCATCAGCGCCAGGGTGGTCGGATAACTGCCGATCTGACGGCAATCGAACAGTGACGTGGTGGGCCTGATCTCCTTGCGGATCGTGCGCAACACCAGCGTCAGCAGATCCTCGGCCCGCTCCACCACGTCAGTGTGGGGAAACTCCTTGTAGAGGATGGTGATGTCGGCAAGCCGCACGCGCTTCACGGTGAGATGGCAATGCGGATCGAGTTCCACGCCGATCACGCAATTCGGTCCCACGATCGCGCGGGCGCGCTCCAGCACGTCGCCCTCCACATCGTCGTAACCGTGCGCCACCATGGCGCCGTGCAACCCGAACAACACGCCGTCGAGCGGCAATGCGGCCTTGATCTGCGACAGGATCTCGTCACGCATGAACTCATAGTCGGCGCGGTTCGTGGTGCCTGCCGGACTGGCGGCGAAGCAGCTTCCCTCGATCAGGGTAAAGCCCTCGGCGACGGCGCGCCGGCGTGCAACGAACAGCGGCGCCGTGCACATGCGCGGCGCGTCAGTGGGATGTTCACCCGGCCGCAGGAACACGCCCTCCTTGTAGGCTTCGAGGCTGGTGGGCAATGGAGAGAACGTGTTGGTCTCGGTGGCGATCGTGGCACTGAACAGGCGCATGGGCGAATGTCCTGATTGACGCGGGGGCGATTATCGATCCTACTTCGGAATTGGGCGAGCACTAATCATGCATTGGCATCGCCCACAGATTGCGGGAGGAGACGGACGCTTCTTGCCGGGAGGTCCGTCGATGCTGTGCGCCCGTGCTCTTCTCGCTGCCGCAGGGCTTGCGCTGCTCCACCCCGCCCGTCCGAGCGCCGAGGAA
>JANWJK010000269.1 GCA_025452005.1 Acetobacteraceae bacterium
AGCGCGAAGGTGGCCTCATCGGGCCAGGGCGGTGGGGGCCGTTTGGCAAGCGTCCAGTAGCGCGAGTTCACGGTACCCTCCCAATAAGCACCCGCGCTTTTTGCCAGCCGCCGCCGGCGGCGTCCACCGGCCGACGAGGCCATGGCGCTGGCACGTGCCGCACACCACATGACGCCGGCGTGAGACATGGCGTCATACAGGACAAGTTGTTCCTGCCCGGCTTTGCGAAGCGGCTGTTCCCGAATCAGGCGGGCTTCGTCGGCCGGATAAAAACCACAACATCCCGCACGACGAATTTCACGCGGCAATCCACACCTGATGCAGTCATCCACTTGGTGACGCCAATTATTCAATGAAACACAACTCACCTCGCACCACGGGGCGAGTCCTCTTTCCTCGAACCCTCCGAGAGCCACCGAGAGCTCGGGACAGCGTCTCCCGGCTTTAAGGAGCGCAGACGCGGCTCGTTCAGAATGCGGCCATTGTTGACCGTACGCTGCGTCAAGATGGCGATGGGCGTCACTGATATTGTCGCACCGCTGGTCGGGCCGAACCCGTACGGATGGCAGGTCGTCGCACTCGCCGTTACGCGAAGTTGGGCTAAGAGACTGGAAAATCGACATCTTTGCTAGCGTCACTTTCGGCACCAATGTAACGAGAACCCGTTACGACGGGGCGTGCGGACTGCCCGTCAGTAGCCGATAGCCGGTGTCGGTGATCAGCACCGTGTCCTCCACCACACCGGTCCCAAGCCCTTCCACCACCACCATTGGCTCATAGGCAACGGTCATGCCGGGCCGCAGCTCAACGGGCGATCCGGCGAACAGGCCACCAGGCGCCTCGAACAGATCGAGGCCCACCCCATGGCCGAACCCTCCCGGGAAGAACTGCTTCTCGAACCGCGTGCCGTGCACCGTGCGGATCAACGCCTGTGCCACATCGTCAATGGTGCGGCCTGGCCGCATCTCCTGCAGGCCGGCTGCATGCAGGTCCTCAGAGATCGCGAGCAGTTCGGCCGCATCGCCCCGCGGCTTCTCGCCCACCACGCAGGTGCGGCTGGTGTCCGACACATAGCCCTTGTAGCTGGCGCCGAGATCGAGAAACACCATTTCGCCGGACCGCAGCTTCTGCCGGCGGATACGAATGCTTGAGACCGGCCAGGCGTCCGCCGACCACACAGGTTCGGAACGACTCGACTGCGCCACGCCGCAGCATCGCCGACACGGCCGCGGCGGCGACCTCGGTTTCCTCCACGCCCGGCGCCAGAGCGGCAAACACTGCCGCGAAAGCGGCATCGGCGATGCGGCCGGATTCTTCCATCATCGCGATCTCGTCCACGCTCTTGATCAGGCGGGCGTTGGCGATGACGGCATCCGCAGGCGTTAGGCCCGGCAGCCGGCGGCTCAACTCCGCATGGAAACGCTGTGGGATCGAGGCACTGCCCGCGAGGCCGATCCGCCGCGCCTTGCCGACCGCATCAGCGGCCAAGGTCGCGACCTCGTTCGGCGCGCCGCCATACACGGGCCCAGCCGCACAGCGAACATCCTCGCTGCGGCAGGTCCAGACCATCGAATGCATGGGCTCGGCGTGCAGGATCCCGTCGGTGGTGACTGTCATGCCGCCATCCGACCGGACCACGACAAAGCAGGTTCCGCCGAATGGTTGATAGCTGGTGAGCCAGCGGATCGAGGCATAGCTCGATGCACCGCAGTGGACGATCAGCGCGTCGAGACCCTGTGCTGCCATGCCGGCCAGGACCGCCTGCAGGCGCCGGTCGTATTCGGCATCGCTGAACTCCGGCTCCAAATAAGGGCGCCGAGCTGGAAGATCGTAGGGCAAATCCATCATCGCTGTTCTCCTGACGCAAAGGCGGCGGCGTTGCGGCCGGCGATCCGGCCACCGACGAAGCATTCCGCGAGATTGCCGCCGGACATGTAGATATGACCGAATACGCTGCCGATCTCGCCGGCTTCATAGAGGCCGGGGATCGGCACGCCGAACGCGTCCAGCACGCGCTGGTCCGCGTCATGCACCGGTCCGCCCTGGGTGTTTGACACGATCGGCACCACAGGGGCGGCATAGAACGGCGGGCGTGCGATCGGCCGGCGGCCGGGTATCGGGCGCCCGAAGCGATCAGGACCATTTGCTGCCACAAGCGCATTCCAATCCGCCACCGTCGCGGCAAGCACCGCGGCATCCAGGTCGAAGGCCGCGGCCAGCGTCGCGAGCGTGCCGAAGTGCCGCAGGATTGCTGCGTCGAAGTCGTGCGGCGTCATCTCGCTGAAACGGGCGGCCGTGCCGGCATCGTGCCAGGTCGGCGCCGACAGTGGATAGTGCGTATAGCCATCCGTATCGATGATGAGTACCGCCGGGATGCGCGGATGCGCAAGCCGCGCGAAGTCGAAGCCGTCCAGCGGCCGATGCCCAGTGTCCTGCACGTAAGGCTCGTATTCATTCATGAAGCGGTGACCCGCGCGATCTACCAGAATCCAGCTCATCGTGACATCGTCGCGCGGCGCCGTGCCGGGCACCCAGTCCGGCAGGCGCTTCAGGCGGACACCGAACGGATAGCCGGAATCCGGGTGTCGGAAGCCATAGGAACCGTGATAGTGCCACATGTGCCACAGACCGGCCCCGGCCTTCTGCGCCATGCGCAACCCGTCGCCGGTGTTGCTCCGCACCGCTGCTGATAGCACCGGCGTCATGGACCAGAATTGCCGCTGCAACGCAGCGTCACCTTCGAACCCCCCGGTCGCCAGCACCACACCGCCACGGGCACGCAACTCGACACCGTTGGCAACCACCCCCGCGACACGGCCCCGCTCGACCAGCAGCCGCTCGGCAGCCATGCCGAAGCGCACCTCGATGCCCCGGCGCCGCACATTCTCCAGCACGACCTGGAACAGCCGCGCACCTGCCTCCGCACCACGAACTGTCGGAAACGTGGTGCGCGGATCGAAATCCGGGACGGTATCGACGTTGATGAAGGCGAAGCTGTCATAGCCGGGGAACGGATAATTGCCTGGCGCCGGCCGCAGGGAGACCTTGGCGCCTATCGCCTCGGCAAGGTCACCGACGAACCCGGGGAGTTCGCACATGCCCTCGGCCAGCGCCCGCAACACCGGCTCCGGCGTCGTGCCGGCATTGGTGGCAACCAGATACGCAAGCGCATCGTCCGGCCGATCGTTGCAACGCACCCCGCCAGCGCTGCACACGGATATGCCACCAGGATCGGGCTGCTTTTCCAGCAGCAACACGTGCGCACCAGCGTCGTGGGCAGCGATGGCGGCGATGCCGCCGGCATAGCCGAAGCCAACGATGATGACGTCGCAACCGCTCACAGGTAGCGCTCGAGGAACCAGCGCACCTCTGCGCTCCACACGGTCGGCCCCTGGCTCTCCAGCAGGTGACCCTCATGCGCATTCACGCCGAAGGCCGGAAACACGCGTGACTGCATTATGCTCCCCGTACCCGCCAGCGCCGCAGCGAGTTCGATGGTCGGCCGGATTGAATAGTCGTTCGCCGCCTGGATAAAGAACACCGGCATCGTCAGACGGAGCGCCGCCGCCGTCATCAATCGGCGCAACCCTGGCGTCCGGTCCCAGTTCATCGCGGCGCCCGCGAAGTCGATGGCGCAGGTAAAGCGGTTGGTCTTCGACGCGGCGAGCAGCGTGGTGGTGCCGCCGAACGACGAACCCATCACACCGATATGCCGTGAATCGATCTCGGGCAATGCGGCAACGACATCGAGCGCGGCCAGCACATCGTCGCTTTCGGCATCCAGCCGATCGGCGAGCTGGCTGTCGTAGTCGTCAGTGCCATACGGCGCGGTCACCTCGTCACGCCACGCCACGCCCTCGGACGCACCGTAGCCGCGTCGATGCGGCAGGAACGATGCAATACCCCACGACATCAGTAGGGATGCGGTGCCAGGCCGAGAGATATCTTCGGTGCCCTGGCTGATGCCGCTGCCATGGTTGGTGATCAGGCACGGAAACGGTCCCGTCCCCGGCGGCACGTGCAGCCAACCTTTGAGCCGGTTGGCGCCGCTGGTGAACGGGATCTCGCATGGCGCGATCGGATGGCCATCGATCGGCGTGTCGCGCAACTTGCTGGGGAGGTCAAGCGGCATTTGATGTGAACACGTGACGCTCAAACCGCGCGATAAGCGGGCGCATCGAGGCACGAACCGCTTCGAATTCCGCACTGGCAGAGCGCACCTCAAGATCGTGACGTTGGGCAGCTTCGTCTGGGAAGGCACACTGCCAAGACACGTCGGCTTCACTGCCGTCGCCGCCCGGACGCTTGCAGAATATCTCACCGGGGGGCAGGCCGATCGCCAGGCGCACCGCGCAGGCGCGAAGGCGCGTGACGAGCACCTGATCGGCGAGGCGAGGACGGGCGAAGTAGTGCGTGCGTTCGATGACGGTCATCGGTTCATCCTGGATGGAAGCAGCGGACGGCGTGTTGGTCGGCGAACGGCATCAGGATCGGCGCCTCTTTGCGGCACCGATCGCTAGCCAGCGGACACCGCGGATGGAAGTGACAGCCGGACGGCCGATTCAGCGGACTTGGCACCTCGCCTCGCAGCGGTGGTTCCGGCGATCCCACCATCATCGGGTCCGGCACGGCAGCGACAAGTGCCTTTGTATAGGGATGCGCGGGCCGCCCATAGATTGCAGCATCCGATCCAAGCTCGACAATACGGCCGAGATACATCACCGCCACGCGGTGGCTGACGTGACGCACGACGCCAAGATTGTGCGAGACGAACATCACCGCGAGATCCAGGCGCTGCTGCAAGTCGGCCAGCAGGTTCAGGATCTGCGCCTGCACCGACACGTCGAGCGCCGATGTCGCCTCGTCGCAGATCAACACGCGCGGTTCCGCTGCCAGGGCACGGGCGATCGCGATGCGCTGGCGCTGGCCGCCGGAGAAAGCATGCGGATAGCGGCCGCCGGCATCGGTGGGCAGGCCGACCAGCAGCAGCACCTCCCGGACGCGGTCCCACATGGCGTTTCGGCCGACGCAGAGACGGCGGAGCGGTTCGGCGACGATGTCGCGCACCGTCAAGCGGGGATTGAGCGACGATACCGGATCCTGGAACACCGCCTGCAGATGGCGTCGGCGCGAACGCAACTCGGATTCCGGAAGATCGGTCACATCTTCGCCCAGAAGACGGACTCTGCCCGCGGTCGGCGGAATGAGACGCAGCATGATACGGACCAGCGTGCTCTTGCCGCAGCCGCTTTCGCCGACCACGCCAAGCGTCTCGCCGCTAGCCACGGCCAGGTCGATGCCATCGAGCGCGCGCAGCACGCCACGACCGGTCGCAAAGTCGCGCACCACGCCCTCGACGGCAATCGCCGTGGATGTCATGGCATAGCGTGCTCGCCGGCACGCCAGCAGCGGACGGTGCGGTCTTCGTCCCATGACGCGAGCAGCGGTTGTTCTGCCGCGCAACGCGGCACCGCGATCGGGCAGCGGGCACGGAAGCGGCAGCCGGCCAGAATACTGCCTGGCGCCGGCATCTGTCCGGGGATCACCTCCAGCCGCCCACGGCGCCGACGCATGGTCGGAATCGCGGCGAGCAAAAGTCGCGTGTAAGGATGCAGCGCCTGTGTAAGCAGCGCGCGCGTCGGCGCGGTTTCAACGATCTGGCCGGCATACATCACCGCGACACGATCGGCCATTTGCGCGATGACGCCCATGTCGTGGGTGATGAACAGGATGGCGGACCCGCGTTCGGTGCGCAGTCGCCGCATCAGCGCCAGGATCTGCGCCTGGATCGTGACATCAAGCGCTGTCGTCGGTTCGTCGGCGATCAGCAGTCGCGGGTGGCCGGCCAGCGCCATGGCAATCATCACGCGCTGACGCATGCCGCCGGACAGCAGATGTGGATGATCGTCGTACCGGCTTGCGGCTGATGGAATGCCTACATCCTCCAGCAACTGGATGCCTGCTGCCCGCGCTGCACGCGGCGGCAGTCCCTGATGCGCGCGCAACGCTTCCTC
>JANWJK010000270.1 GCA_025452005.1 Acetobacteraceae bacterium
GACGCCGGTGATCCATATGCGGCGGACCGCGCTCGAGGATGCGGAACTCGGCGGCAAGCATATCCGCAAGGGCGACAAGCTGGCGATGTGGTACATCTCCGGCAACCGCGACGAGGAGGCGATCGAGCACCCGAACGACTTCATCATCGACCGCGCACGGCCACGCCAGCATCTGTCGTTCGGTTTCGGCATCCATCGCTGTGTCGGCAACCGGCTGGCAGAGCTCCAGTTGACGATATTGTGGGAGGAAATCCTGCAGCGCTTCCCGATGATCGAGGTACTGGAGCCGCCGAAGCGGGCCTACTCCAATATCCTGCGCAGCATTGCCTCGATGCCGGTCCGGATTCCCGTGCACTGAGATCGTGGCGGCAACCACGTCAATCACCGTCGAAGAGACGCCACTCGTCCTCCAGCTTCTGTGGCGGGCGGACGATGCGCTGATCCTGGGACATCGTCTGTCGGAATGGACCGGACACGCGCCGACGCTCGAGGAGGAACTGGCGCTCGCCAACATCGCACTCGATCTGATCGGCCAGGCGCGCCTGCTCTTCGACTACGCCGGATCGCTCATCGGTCACACCGAGGACCAGCTTGCCTATCTGCGCGATGCCGAGGCGTGGCGGAATTGCCTGATGGTCGAGTTGCCGAATGGTGATTTCGCATTCAGCGTCGCGCGCCTGCTGCTGATATCGGCGTTTGCCGACCCGTTCTGGCGATCGGCGACCGCATCGACCGACCCCACAATCGCCGCTGTCGCTGCCAAGGCGGAGAAGGAGACGGCGTATCACCTGCGGCACGCTGCAGAATGGCTGATCCGGTTGGGCGACGGCACCGCGGAAAGCCACCGGCGCGCGCAAACGGCGATCGACGATCTGTGGCCCTACACCGGCGAACTGTTTGCCAATATGCCAGACAACATCGGCGTGACCCCCGATCCGGCGTCCCTGCGCGAAACATGGATTGCCACGATCGACGGCGTGCTGGCGCGCGCTACCCTGATGCAGCCGGCGGATGGCTGGATGCAGTCCGGCGGGCGCATTGGACGCCACACCGAACATCTCGGTCACCTGCTGGCCGAGATGCAGTTCCTCCAACGCAGCTATCCGGGCGTCGCATGGTAGCGGCATCGTTGCGCGAGCGCGCGCTCAGCGTGCTGGAGACGGTCACCGATCCGGAAATCCCGGTGCTGACCATTGCCGATCTTGGCATCCTGCGTGACCTGGCGGTGCATGGCGACACTGTCGAGGTCACCGTCACGCCCACCTATTCCGGCTGCCCGGCGATGAACATGATCGTTGTGGAGATAGAAACCGCGCTCGCCCGCGCCGGCATTACGGCAAAGGTCCGCACGAGCCTGTCGCCTGCCTGGACGACCGACTGGCTGACCGATGCAGCGCGCCGCAAGCTTGCCGCATTCGGGATCGCGCCGCCGGAACACACCACGTCGCGCCGCGCGCTGTTCGGCGAGGCGCATCCTGCCTGTCCGCTCTGCGGCAGTGCCGACACCGAACAGATCAGCGAGTTCGGCTCGACCGCGTGCAAGTCGCTGCATCGCTGCCGCGCCTGCCGCGAACCGTTCGACGCATTCAAGTGCCACTGATCGACTGGAGGGAACCATGCCGAGACAAGCCATTGCCACTGACAAGGCACCGAAGCCGGGCGGGCATTTTGCACAGGCGATCGCCGTTGAGGCGACCGGCAGGCTGGTGTTCATCTCCGGCATGGTCGCGCAACGGCCGGACGGCAGCATAGCCGGCGTCGGCGATATCGAGGCGCAGACGCGCCAGGTGTGCGAGAACGTGAAGGCCGCGGTGGAAGCCGCCGGCGGCACGTTGGCCAATGTCTGCCGGGTCGATGTCTATGTGCGCAACATGGAGAACCTGGCGCCGATCCATAAGGTGCGCCGCGAATATTTCCCTTCGCCGCCGCCGGCCTCCACGCTGGTCGAGGTGAGCAAGTTCACCCATCCCGACTACCTGATCGAGATGAGCGCGATCGCCGTGGTGTGACACTTCGGCTGCGGCCGTAGCAACGCGTGTGGCCGCGCAGCGTTGGGGGAAGCATATCGGGCGCGGATACCGATGGAGACTTCCATGCCCGCATTGCTCGATCCACGCGAGTCGCACCACCGCATCCCGGGCAGTCAACCCGGGCTGTCGCTGTTCCTGCGGCACCTGCCGCCTCCCGATGGGAGACCGGCACGCGGCATCGTGCTCTATGTTCATGGGGCGACGTTCCCGTCCGCCCTTTCGATCGCGCACCGGTTCGATGGCCGCTCCTGGCGCGATGAATTGTGCGAAGCCGGCTTCCATGTCTGGGGCTTCGACTTCCATGGCTACGGACATTCGGATCCTTATCCCGCCATGGCCGAGCCACCGGATGGATGCGAGCCGCTCTGCACGGTGGAAGATGCCTGGCGGCAACTCGAGCTGGCAGTGCGGTTCATCTGTCAGCATCACGCAACGGAACGGATTTCGCTGATCGCGCATTCGTGGGGCACGATCGTGGCCGGCCGCTTCGCGACAGGTTGTCCGAGGCGCGTCGCGCGTCTGGTGCTGTTCGGCGCCATCGCGCGGCGCGATGGTGAAGCCGCGCCGCCTCACTGCCCGCCGTGGCGATTGGTTTCGCTGCAGGACCAATGGCAGCGTTTCACCGCCGAAGTGCCGGCCGGCGAACTGCCCGTGCTGTCGCGCCGGCATTTCGACCAATGGAGCGAGCGTTATCTGGACAGCGACCCGGAGAGCCGCACACGAACACCACCGAGCGTCCGGACCCCGAGCGGGCCGTGGTCCGACATCGCCCGCGCCTGGACAGGCGATCTGGGTTATGATCCGTCACGCGTGCGCGCACCGGTGGCAATCATCCGTGGTGAGTGGGACAGCATGTGCAACGATGCCGATGCCGCCTGGCTGTTCGCCGCCTTCACAGGTTCGCCGATCCGCCGCGACGTGAAGATCAGCCGCGGGACGCATCTGCTGCATCTGGAGGCGAGCCGTTACGCGCTGTACCGCGAGACGCAGACGTTCCTCGCAGGCGCGGACGAACCGCCGCGGGCGGCGTGAACCGATCAGGAGGACGCGATGTTTGCCGTGATCTTCGAAGTACAGCCGAAGTCGGACCGCTGGAATCAGTATCTCGATCTTGCGAGACAGTTGCGGCCGGAACTACAGCGGATCGACGGGTTCATCGAGAACGAGCGCTACGGCAGCCGACGCACCGAAGGCCGGCTGTTGTCGCTGTCGATCTGGGCGGACGAGAAGTCGGTGATCCGCTGGCGCACCCACGCCATGCACCATGGCGTCCAGAAGAAGGGACGCTTCGAGGTGTTCGAGGACTACCATCTGCGGGTCGGTGAGATCACCGCCGACACGGATATTCCGCCCGGCCGGACGCTTGCGCAGAACCGGTTCGACACAACAGAGGTCGGCGCGGCAAAGGCTGTCAGCATCGCCGAGTTCCATGCGGCTGCGCCGCCCGAGAGCCTGTGCGTGGACGGCCGCAACGGCGTGCTCGATGCGGAGCTGTTCGAAAGCATCACCACGCCGGGCAAGTTGCTGTCTCTGGTCTCCTGGCGAGATGCGAGCGCGGCAGATGCCTGGCAGCCACCCGCCGCACTGCCGGACGCCGGTCGCATCCGTTATCGGCGCGTGCGGGTGATCCGCGACTACGGATTGGCCGATCGGCGTGAGGCCCCGCAGTTCTACCCCGACGTGGCCACACGCTGACCGACGCTTCGCGGCGGAAGTGATTGCGCGTACACTCCTCGCCACGACCTGTCCGCCAAGGGAGACCGTCCATGAGCGTCCTGCGTGGCAACAACGGACCGCGTTACAAGCACAATACCGATGCGTCGGCGCCGTACGACACGATTACGGTCGACAAGCTGACGCCGATCATCGGCGCGGAGATCGGCGGCGTCGATCTCTCCAAGCCACTCGGCAACCAGACGTTCGAGGAGATCCACCGCGCACTGGCGGAGAACCTGGTGATCTTCTTCCGCGACCAGCACATCAGCGACGACCAGCACCTCGATTTCGGTCGCAGCTTCGGCAAGCTACATATTCACCCGGCGGCGCCGCACGAACCGGGCCATCCGGATCTGATGATCATCCACGCCGACAAAGACTCGCCGCGCGCCAACGGTGAAGGCTGGCACAGCGACGTGTCCTGCGACGTGGAGCCGCCGATGGGCAGCATCCTCTACATCCGCACCTGCCCGCCGCGTGGCGGCGACACGCTGTTCGCCTCGATGTACGCGGCATACGAGGCGCTGTCCGAGCGGATGAAGCGCTATCTGGAAGGTCTCACCGCGATCCATGACGGCGAGGACTCCTATCGCGGCACCTATGCCAATTTCGGCATTGCCGACAAACCGACCTATCCGCGCGCCGAACATCCGGTGATCCGCACGCATCCGGTGACCGGCGAGAAGGCGCTCTATGTCAACCGCGGCTTCACCAAGCGCATCGTCGGCGTGCCGCGCGACGAGAGCAACGCGATCCTGCACTATCTATGGGACATCGCGGAGGACCCGCTGTTCCAGTGCCGCTTCCGCTGGCGCGAGAACTCCATCGCATTCTGGGACAATCGCTGCGTGCAGCATCGCGCGATGTGGGATTACTGGCCGCACACCCGGTCCGGCCATCGCGTCACCGTGCAGGGCGACAGGCCGGTGTAATGGCGAACGCTCCGGCCTCGCCTCTCGGCGTCTATCTCGAGCACCTGGGAAAAGGCGAACTGGCGTACCAGTTCAGCCCGGGTGCCAACGCGGCGGTGTTCTATCCGCGCGTGATCTGCCCGTTCACCGGCCGCGACGATCTGCAATGGCGCGTGAGCAAGGGATTGGGCACGGTGTACGCCACCACGGTGGTGACCCCGGTGAAGGGCGATCCCTACAACGTTGTGTTGATCGACGTGGACGAAGGCTTCCGGATGATGAGCCGCGTCGAGGACATCGCACCGCTCGACGTGCGCATCGGCATGCGGGTGAAATTCCGGGTCCATGCCGCCGAGGGCGACGAACCACCCTATCCGGTGTTCACGCCGTCGGACGCTGCGCCATGAACGGCCTCACGCGCGGCAGCGCCGCCATCGTCGGCGCCGCCGAATCCGATATCGGCGCGGTTGCCGCCAACATGAGCCCGCTCGATCTGATGGCGCAGGGCATCCATCGCGCGCTGGTCGACTGCGGCCTGGAACTGCGAGACGTGGACGGCATCTTCTGCGCCGCCACTCAGGCACGCACTTCGGCGATGTCGCTGTGCGAATATCTGCGCCTGCCCGCCGCCTATACCGACTCCACCATCGTGGGCGGCTCGTCGTTCGAAGTGCACGTCGCGCACGCACAGGCGGCACTCGCGGCGGGCCTCTGCTCGGTGGCGGTGATCGCTTATGGCAGCACCCAGCGCACGGTCGGTCGCCGCCAGGCATCGGCGCGCGAGTACAACCCGTACGAAACGCCGTTCCGTCCGTTCCTGCCCGCTACCGCCTACGCGCTCGCCGCATCGCGCCACATGCATGAATTCGGCACCACACGCGAACAGTTGGCCGAGGTGGCGGTAGCCGCTCGCGAATGGGCGCTGCTGAATCCCGTGGCCTGGGAGAAAAAGCCCCTCACGATCGCCGAGGTCTTGTCCGCGCGGCCGATCAGCTATCCGTTCACCGTGCGGGACTGCTGCCTGATCACCGACGGCGGCGGTGCCATCGTGATGGTGTCGGCCGACCGTGCGCGCAGCTTCGCCAAACCTCCGGTCTATGTGCTGGGTTGCGGCCAGGCGATCACGCATGCGTCGATCTCGTCCATGCCGGATCTCACCGTCACGGGCGCACGCGAATCGGGCGCCGCCGCCTATCGCATGGCGCAAATGCGCGAGAGCGATATCGACGTGCTGGCGCTGTACGACGCGTTCACCATCAACACGATCCTGTTCCTCGAGGACCTGGGTTTCTGTCCGAAAGGCGAAGGCGGACGCTTCGTCAGCGGCGGACGCATCGGCCCCAAGGGCAGCCTGCCGGTGAACACCAACGGCGGCGGCCTGTCCTATTGCCACCCCGGCATGTACGGGTTGTTCCTGCTGATCGAGGCGGTCCGTCAGTTGCGCGGCGAATGCGGCGAGCGCCAGGTGGCACGGGCGGAGACCGCACTGGTGCACGGCAATGGCGGTGTGCTGTCGGCGCAGGCGACGGTGATCCTTGGCACTCAGGCAACCGTGTAGGTCGCGGGCCGGCGATCAATCGGTTAGCGTATAGATCCGCCGCTCGCAGACGTTGACGTTTCGGCGGATCACGGTGCTTCCGTCGGTGAGGACCATCTTGAAGTCGTAGTGGCAGACCCCGGACTGATCATCCAGGTCGAGCTGCACGAAGTGGTTCGGCTGTAGCCCATGCCTTGCCAACAGATCGACATCCCAGTGGTCGGCGCCGGTGTTGGAGGCGAAGAACGACGCGACCGTGGCCCGCGAGCGGTTCACCAGGTCCAGATCATGCGTCATGTGGCGGGCCTGTGCCGCGGTGCCGCCGGCTGCCATCGCCAAAAGAACGAATATGGTCCTGAACATCGCTCCCCTCCGCCCCACGGCGCAGATATATCCGCTGGCGATACATTGCTGAATAGGAAGGATACCCGGTTACCATTGCGCGGATTTGTAGCGGAAATCCGGCGGAGCCAAGGCAGGCTGGGTTCGCCGAAATTCCTGTTTTGTTCC
>JANWJK010000271.1 GCA_025452005.1 Acetobacteraceae bacterium
CAACATCAAGAAGTTCCACTTCGCGCTGATCAACAGCACGGTGATCGCGGTCAGCGTCACGCTGCTGACGATGATCTTTGCCTCGCTGACTGCCTATACAGTGGTTCGGCTGCGTGCGCGCTGGGCGATGTGGCTGATGGGTGTGAACGTGTTCGCACGGTTCGTACCGATCATCGTGTTGATGATCCCACTCTATGTGACCTTCAGGCAGACGGGCCTGCTGAACTCGATCTGGGGCGTGATCATTGCCGAGACCGGCTTCCTGCTGCCTTACGGCATCCTGATCCTGGTCCCATACTTCGCTACCATCCCACAGGAGCTCGACGATGCCGCGCGCATTGACGGCTGTTCGCGCTTCGGCGCGTTTCTGCGCGTGACGCTGCCGCTGTCGACACCGGGACTCGCCTCGTACGGCGCCATCGTGTTCGTCGTTGCGTGGAACGACCTGCTGATCCCGCTCATTCTGAACAACCGCGCCGAGTTCATGACCCTGCCGGTGATGATCGCCAGCCTGGTCGGCGATGTGTTCGCGTTCTTTAACCTGACCATGGCGATTTGCTTAATCGCGTTGGCGCCGACGGTGATCCTGGTGCTGCTGCTGCGCAGATTCGTCGTGCAGGGGTTGTCGGCGGGGGCCGTGAAGGGCTGATCAGTCTGGGTGTTCGACCCGCGCGCCGCCAACGCGTGTCATTGCGAGGAGCAAAACGACGCGGCAATCTCCACTCGCAATGACATGCGACTTCCACAAACAATCACTGTGCGCCACCTAGCACGTCATGGAACCCGTTATCAGTCGCACGCCTCGCCTCGAGCAGCGGTCGACACGCATCGTGTTCTTCATCGCAGGTTTCGGCATGGCAGGCTGGGCACCCCTCGTCCCGTTCGCCAAGGCACGCGCCGGCATCGGCGATGGCGCGCTGGGGCTGCTTCTGCTGTGTCTCGGTGTCGGTTCGATTGCGACGATGTCGCTGGCAGGCGCACTTGCCGCACGCTTCGGATGTCGGCGCGTCGTCATCGTATCGGCGGTGCCGCTGTGCCTCACCTTGCCCCTGTTGGCGACCGTCTCCAGCCCGGCACTGCTCGCCGCGGTGCTGCTGGTCTTCGGTGCCAGTCTCGGCTCGATCGACGTGACGATGAACATCCAGGCGATCATCGTCGAACGGGCGAGCGGACGATCGATGATGTCGGGGTTCCACGGCCTGTTCAGCCTCGGCGGCATAGCCGGCGCTGCCTGCATCGCCGCGCTCCTTGGCGCCGGAGCATCGCCGCTCGCCGCGACCTTGTGCGTGGCAGGTAGCATCGTCGTCGCACTGGCGACGGCAGCCCCGCATCTGCTCCCGCGCGGCAGCAAACGCGAGGGTCCTGCGTTCGCCGTTCCGCACGGCGTTGTGCTGTTCATCGGCGTTCTCTGCTTAGTTGCGTTCCTGGCGGAAGGCGCCATGCTCGACTGGAGTGCCGTGTTCCTCACTTCGGTTGATGGCATGGCGACCGCCTACGCCGGCCTGGGCTACGCCGTATTCTCCCTGACCATGACGATCGGGCGTCTCACCGGTGACCGCATCGTGCAACGGTTCGGCAACACGAACATTATCGCCTTCGGTGGAACTTGCGCCGCGGCAGGCTTTGCACTCGCGACGCTGGTGCCATCTTGGCAACTCACGCTGGTCGGCTATGGCCTGATCGGCACCGGCTGCTCCAACATCGTGCCTGTCCTGTACACCAGCGTCGGCCGCCAGACCGTCATGCCGGAACACGTGGCCGTCCCGGCGATCACCACTCTCGGGTATGCAGGCATCCTCGCTGGTCCAGCCTTCATCGGCTTCGTGGCACATATGGCCAGCCTATCGGCGGCGTTTCTAATCCTGGCGATCTTGCTTCTCGGCGTCGCCATGAGCGGGCGACTGATGCGGGTCTAGTAGGTAAGATATGACGCTTGGTGCCCTCGACATAGATTTGCTCCGTGTGGAGAGCGGACGTTTGGCGGCCGGATCATCTGGCGTCGAAGGCTGCCACTCTTCCACCGCATGACCCGGGCTGTAGGTCGTCTCCGATACGGCGTAAACTCCACATCGGCCATCCGAGGCGAGGAAGTGCAGAGGAGATATCGTCATGCAGGACCTTGCCGGCAAGACGGCATTTGTGACCGGTGCGGCGAGCGGCATAGGGTTCGCGCTCGGCAGAAAATTTGCCGAGACAGGCATGAAGGTAATGCTTGCCGATATCGAAGCGGACGCACTGACCGGAGCCGTCGAGAGCCTGCACGATTTCAGGCCGAATGTGTGCGACGTCAGATGTGATGTTGCCGACCCTGTCAGCGTCGAACGTGCGGCCAAGGCGACATACGAGGCATTCGGGAATGTCCACGTGGTTTGCAACAATGCCGGCGTCGGCGGTGGAAGCGGCATCGACAACGTTTCGCTCGACACCTGGCGGTGGGTGATCGACGTCAACCTTATGGGTGTCCTGCACGGCATCCGAACCTTTCTTCCCCACATCCGCGCCCACGGCGAAGGCGGCCACATTGTCAACACCGCATCTATGGCAGGGATGAACAGCGGACTGGGATTCAGCCCTTACTCGGCCAGCAAGTTCGCAGTGGTCAACATGTCCGAGGGATTGGCGAAGCAGCTCGCACCGCTTGGCATTGGGGTTACCGTCCTCTGTCCGGGATTTGTTCGAACCCGCATCTGGGAAAGCGGACGCAATCGGCCGGAACGCTATGGCCCAACGCAGATACCGCATCCGGCAAGCACCGCCGGGAAACTGCTCGCGGAGCTCACCGAACTCGGACGGGTGGGGCTCGATCCGGCCAATGTCGCGGCGCAAGTTCTTACCGCGATCCGCGAGAACGAACTCTACGTGTTCACCCATCATGGTGCGGACTGGCGAGCGGAGTTGGAGGAACGATTTGCCGCGATCCTGGCGGCGATGGACAAGGCGGCGGCCCGCCAGGCGCTATAACAGGCGTCGCGCCCGCATCCCCTGGACGCCGCGGCCACGACGCGCGACGTTGCCCCCGTAACGGGAGGAGACAGCGGTCATGCAGGTCGGCGTCCATCTGCCCCATATTGGCCGCAAGGCAGGCCCCGACGCGATCCGCCGCGCCGCGGTGCAGGCGGAGGAACTCGGTTTCGCCGACGTCTGGGTCAGCGAGCACATCATCATTCCCAAGGACGCGGCCTATCCGCCCTCTCCCAACTTCTGGGACCCGGTGTTGACGCTCACCTGGGCCGCCGCCTTTACGAAGCGGGTGAAGCTCGGCACCAGCGTGCTGGTGCTGCCGATGCGCCACCCGTTGCCTCTCGCCAAGGAACTGGCGACGCTACAGAACCTGTCGCAGGGACGGCTGATCTTGGGCGGCGGCGTCGGCTGGATGGAGGCGGAGTTCGACGCGCTCGGCGTGCCCTTCCGCGAGCGCGGCCGGCGCATGGACGAAGGCATCGCCATGATGAAGGCGGTGTGGAACGACGACCCGGTGACGTTCCCCACGCGTTGGATTCCCGCGAAGATCGACACGATGCGCATGCAGCCGAAGCCGTGTGCGCCGATCCCGATCTGGATCGGCGGTTCGTCGGAAGCCGCGATCGCACGTGCGCTACGGCTGGATGGCTGGCACGGCAGCCGCGTGACACCGGAACAGGTGCCAGCGATGGTGCGGCGTCTGCGCGCCGGCCGCCCGGATGCGGCGTTCACCATCTCGCTGCGCACATCGGACGAGGGCAGAGACACCGGCGCACTGCGTGGGCGATTGGAGTCATACAAGGCGGCGGGCATTCAGCACGTACTGGTGGCGCCGGAGGAACGCGGGATCGAGGAGTACCTGGCGGCGGTGGAACGCGTCGCACGATGCGCCGAGGGACTGTGATGCAACTGTCATTGCGAGGAGCGAAGCGACGAAGCAATCCCCATGGAGATTGCTTCGCTTCGCTCGCAATGACACGCGAACCGGAGCCAAATCCATGATCAACCCCGCTACCGACCGAGTCCTCATCACCGGCGCCGCCGGTGCCATAGGCACAGCGCTGCGCGACGGTCTGCGCGCCGACTGGCGCCACCTGCGGCTGACCGATGTGAAGTCGATCGCCAACCCAACACCGAACGAGGAATGTGTCGTCGCCGACGTCGCCGACCGCACGGCGATCGAGCGCATGATGCAGGACGTGGCCGCGGTCGTGTACATGACCGGCGTCGGCGGCGACTACACGCTGGAGGATCTGTTCCGGGTCAATGTCCGTGGGATGTTCGACGTGTTCGAAGCGGCACGTCTCGCCGGCGTGCAGCGCATCGTTTATGCCTCCAGCAACCACGCGTTCGGCTGCTATCCGATCGAGGAGCGCGTCTCCCCAGCCCTGCCGCCACGCCCTGACAGCCTGTATGGCACGTTCAAGGCGTGGGGCGAGACCATGCTGCGCTGCTATTTCGACCGCCACGGCATCCGCTCCGTGTCGCTTCGCATCGGCACGTATCGCAAGCTGCCGATCGACCAGCGCTCGCTCGCCACATGGCTGTCGCCCGGCGACGTCGCGCGCCTGGTCGATGCCGCGCTCCGCCATCCCGATCCTGGTTGCCTGGTGGTGAACGGATACTCGGCCAACACACGCATCAAGACGTTCGATCCGAACTGGGAGTTTCTCGGCTATCATCCGCGGGACAATGCCGAGGACCATCGTGAGATGCTGCGAGGGATGGGCGTGGATGTGGACGGGCCGTGGGAATGGCCCGAGCATGGCGGGTCGCACGCCCGCGCACCAGAACGTCCGGCGCGGCGCTGACAACCAGATGGGGGGAGTATGATCGGCTCAATCAGGACATTCGTCTGTGCGGCGCTGCTGCTCTGTGCACCGGACGTGCGGGCGGAATCATACGGGTTCGCCGGCTCGGTCACCTGGTTCGGCCAGGTGCCCATCATGGTCGCCGTCGACAAGGGCTTCTTCAAGGAACAGGGCATCGAGGTCGAGTACCAGGTAATCCTGAATTCCAGCGACCGCCTGGCCTCGGTCGATGCCGGTTCATCGGCGTTCAGCAATCTCGGCCGCAGCTCGGTCATTCCCGCGATGGCGCGCGGCGACACCAACTTCTTCTATTTCTACAACTTCGATGACTCGCCGGGCATCGAGGGCTGCTGGGCGCGTCCAGGTATCGCCTCGATCAAGGACCTGCGCGGCAAGAAGGTCGCCGCGAACACGTCGGCCGAAATCACGCTGAGCGGCCTGCTCGGCACGCAGAACATGACTGCGAAGGATATCGACTATCTCAACCTCGGCCCGAATGAGATGGCGCCTGCGCTCGCCAAGGGCGATGTCGAGGCGGCCTGCGTCTGGCAGCCCCTGCTCGACGGACTGAAGAAGGCAGCACCGGACGGCAAGCTGCTCGGCACCGACATGGATACCACGACGTATCAGAAGTTCGGCACGATGGCGTCGCCCGACATCGTTATCATCGCGCGCAGGCTGGTCGAGGAGCATCCCGACAAGGCACGTGCGATCGCACTGGGCATGCTCAAGGGTGCCGATTATACCATCTCCGATCCCCAGGACGCGGCGAAGACCACCGCGCACTATTTCCGCAAGACGCCCGAGGAAGTGCTGGCGGGCATGAAACCGCTGAAATACTTCGGCACGAAGGATTGGCAGCAGCACATGAAGCTGCACACCGCGCAAATGCAGTACCTGGCGCAGTGGCTGTACGACAACAAGAAGATCCCCAGCGTGCCGGACGTGACGAAGTGGGAGAACACCAGCTTCATGCCGAAGGAATGACGCAGGCAAGGCACCATCCGTCCATCGTCATGGCCGCCAAGAGCGCAACGGCCATCAAGCTGGCCTCCGTTGCGACCTTCCTGCTCGGCTGGCACTTCGTTACGACCACCGGCGCAGTGTCGCCACTGTTCCTGCCGTCACCGGGGCAGATCGTCGCCCAGGCGCAGGAGCTGATCGCCACCGGCGATCTCTGGAAGTCGGTGCTGGTCTCCTCCGAGCGGGTGTTCGCCGGATTCGTCCTGGCCGGACTGGTCGCGGTGCCGCTTGGCGTGGTGATGGCGGTCTGGTGGCCGGCCAAGGCGATCGTCGATCCGTTCATCTCGCTGTTGCGTCCGCTGCCATCGATCACCTGGATTCCTCTCACCATCCTGTGGCTCGGGATCGGCGAACAGCAAAAGGTGGCGATCGTCTTTCTGGGTTCGTGGATCTACATCCTGTTCTACACACTCTCCGCCGTGCAGCGCGTCGATCCGCTGCTGGTCCGCGCCGCACGCAATCTGGGCGCCGGCGATACCGCGGTGATGTGGCAGGTGATCCTGCCGGCGGCACTTCCTGGCATCATCGCCGGACTCAAGATAACGCTGGCCATCTCGTGGTCCTGCGTTCTCTCCGCCGAACTCGTGGCGGCGCAATCGGGCCTCGGTGCGCTGATCTGGCAAGGCAAGGACTGGGGCAATCTGCCGCTGGTGCTTGTAGGAATGGTGGCGATCTCGATCACCGTGCTGATCGCCGACATGATCGCCGAACGCATCGAGCGCCTGTTGCTCCCCTGGGAACGTCATCGCCGCACCTGATGCCGCCGATCCTCAGCGCCGAGCACGTCACGCGCAGCTTCTCGATCAGCCGCGGCCGCGACGTGGTTGCGGTGCAGGACTTCTCGCTCGAGGTCGCGGCCGGTGAGCTGGTATGCCTGCTCGGGGCCTCGGGCTGCGGCAAGACCACAATGCTGAACATGTTCGCGGGCTTCATCCAGCCCACCGAAGGCCGCGTGCTGCTGCACGGCGAACCGATCGTCCGCATCGAACCGCGTTGCGGCGTGGTCTTCCAATCCTACGCGCTGTTCCCGTGGAAGACCGTGCAGGGCAACGTTGAGTTCGGCCTCCGCATGCGGCGTGTTCCCGCCGCCGAACGTCGGCGCCGCGCCGCGCAGTTCATCGAATTGGTCCGGCTTGCCGGTTTCGAACGATACTATCCGGCGGAACTGTCCGGTGGCATGCAGCAGCGTGTCACTCTCGCGCGTATCCTCGCCGCCGACCCCGAGGTGCTGCTGATGGACGAGCCGTTTGCCGCGCTGGATGCGATGACGCGACAGGAGATGCAGGAGGAGTTGCTGCGCATCCAGGAGACGAGCCGCAAGACCGTGGTGTTCATAACCCACTCGATCGACGAGGCATTGATTCTCGCCGACAGGATCGTCGTGATGTCGGCGCGGCCCGGACGGGTGAAGGCGATCCTGGACAACACGCTGCGGCGGCCACGTCACGTATCGATCCAGCTTTCGCCCGACTATGCTGCACTGAAGGCAGAGATCTGGGCGTTGGTGGAGAGCGAGGTACATCGCCCGCCTGGCGGTTGATTGTTCCGCTGCGGCTGCTTCCCAGATCGAAGGTTCGGCAATGGATTGGCAAGCTTTGGTTGGGACGATCCAAAGGAAGAATTTATGAAACCACAGATGCAC
>JANWJK010000272.1 GCA_025452005.1 Acetobacteraceae bacterium
CGAACAGGCGGGGGCGACCCTGATGTTCCTGCCGCCCTATAGCCCCGATCTCAACCCCATCGAACAGGTGTTCGCCAAGCTCAAGGCCCTGCTACGGGCCAAGGCCATCCGGACCATCGAGGCGCTTTGGAACGCACTCGGCACCATCACCCAATGCGTGTCACCCCAGGAGTGCAGAAACTTCTTCCGACACAGTGGCTATTTCCCAGTCAGGGTGACAGCGCTCTAGGTTCTCCTCCCGACCAAAAGCGCCTCCGTGCTCTGATGCTGCGCGGCATTGCGCAGGCGCCGTTCTCGCCGCAATCGCCGCACCAGCAGCCAGCAGCCGATGCCGACGGTGGCCGCACCGCCGACCGGCCACGGCAGATACGGCCACCCGCGGCCGTCTTCCCCCGGCAGCGTCGCGACGCCGACGACCAGGGGATAGCCGTCGACCCGGCGGAAGACCAACCGTTGCGCTGCGTCATCGCTCGTCACGCGGGTCGCGACACTGGACTGCCCTGTTCGTGAAAAGGCAAGGAACGGCGCGAATGGCTCGATCCGATGGCCGATATCCTTCAGATCGAACGGCGGCGCATCAGAACGGTGCCGTCGTCACGCATCAGCGTGACCGCCTCGCTTGTCCCGAGCTTCTGCCGGTTCAGCAGCTCGCGGACCGCCGCGAGCCGGACGCCCATGACGACGACCCCGGCAAACCTGCCGTCGCCGGCGGCGATGCGACGACTGACCGTGAAGCCGACGGAGGCTTCACTCTTGGTCGAGAATGGCGCGCCCGCATAGATCTCCTTCGTGGGATTGTCGCGGAGCGCGTAGAAGTAGTCCCGCGTTGCCCAGTTCCTGGGCGGTTCACCCGGTCTCAAACTGGCGAGGACACCGCCATCCACGTCCAGCACGTCGAGAAAGTCGATGTTGCGGTCGCTCGGGGCGTGCTCGAACAGAATGGTGTTGCGCTGTTCCCGCGTGAGGTCCGGACTCGCGGGCGTCCGCTCACCACCCATCACCGTCCGCAGGATGAGATCGAACTGCTCCATATTTCGCCCGATATCCTGTGCCACCGCGTCGGCCAGGCTGGATGCAGGCCTCTCGGGGCGCTCCTCGTTGGATCGAAAGGCCTGCCAGGCGAACACGTCACCGAACATCGCGATCGCCACGACCAGGGGCAGCCATGTCACGGCCGCTTCGGTGCGAAACCACGCCGCCAGGCCGCGCATCCTGCGCGCTCGCCAGAGGCCCATGCCCTGCTGCCTTTTTGACCGACCAAGTGTAGGCAGCAAACCCCTAGCCAACCGTTGATGGCCACACGCTCTGCCCGACCGGCACATACACGGCCGAGTGGTCGGATAGCCCGTGTCGTCTCCGAGGTTTGCTGGATGCTCGACTCGGATGTAGAATCCAGCAAATCCTATGCGCGACAAGTGATCACTGCGGCACAGATGGGTGCCGCTCGGGCCATGCCTGACATCGATCAGCGAGCGTTGGCCCGGCTGTCGGGCCTCTCTGTGCCGACCAGACAGCGCAAGGAAGCGAGCGCCGGAGTGGCGCGCATCGCCGCTCGCTTGCGTCGCGCATGATCGAACCGACGCTCGCCTGCATCGCGCTGCTGCTGGGCCTCACCTGCGCCGCCGCGCTTGTCGCACAGTCACAGCTCGGTCGAAGCATCGTCTATGGCGGCAGCCTTGTCGCTGCGTCGGCCTCGCTGCTGATTGCGCTGTTCTCGCTCGCCGCCGCGCCATCGACCGTGACGCTCCCGATCGGCCTCCCGTGGACCGGCGCGCATTTCCGGCTCGATCCGCTCTCAGCGTTCTTTCTGGTTGTGGTGGGGCTCGGCAGTATCGGGGCCAGCCTCTATGCATTGGGCTACGGCAGACACGAGCAAGATCCGCAACGCGTGCTGCCATTCTATCCTGCGTTCCTCGCGGGATTGAACCTCGTGGTGATCGCCGACGATGCGTTCAGCTTCCTGTTCGCGTGGGAGTTGATGTCGCTCGCCTCCTGGGCACTGGTCATGTCGCACCACCGCGAGCCCGGCAACGCCCATGCCGGCTGCGTCTATATCATCATGGCGAGCTTCTCCGGCCTTGCACTTCTGTTGTGCTTCGGCCTGCTCGCAGGCTCGACCGGCAGCTACGCCTTCACCGCAATGCGCGCTGTGCACCCGTCACCCGGCATCGCCACGCTGGCTCTCGTGCTGGCGCTGATCGGCGCGGGCTCGAAGGCTGGCGTGGTGCCACTGCACGCCTGGCTGCCACTCGCGCACCCAGCCGCACCCAGCCACGTCTCCGCACTGATGAGCGGCGTGATGACCAAGGTCGCGGTCTACGGCTTCGTCCGCATCGCTTTCGACCTGCTCGGCGCACCTGCCTGGTGGTGGGGCACCCTGGTCCTGGCGGTCGGCGGCATCACCGCGGTGCTCGGCGTGCTGTACGCGCTGATGGAGCACGATCTGAAGCGGCTGCTCGCCTACCATACGGTGGAGAACATCGGCATCATCTTCATCGGCCTGGGCTTGGCGCTGGCGTTCGGCGCCAACCAGCTTCCCGCCGCCGCGGCGCTGGGCCTGACTGCGGCGCTGTTCCATGTGCTCAACCACGCGGTGTTCAAAAGCCTGCTGTTCTTCGGCACCGGAGCCGTGCTGGTCGCGACCGGCGAGCGCGACATGGATCGCCTCGGCGGGCTGATCCACCGCATGCCGAAGACTGCGTTCGCCTTCCTGGTCGGCTGTGTGGCGATCTCCGCACTGCCGCCGCTGAATGGATTCGTTTCGGAATGGCTGACGTTTCAGGCCATCCTGCTGCATCCCGACCTGCCCCAATGGGGGTTGAAGATCGCCATCCCGGCGGATGGCGCGCTCCTGGCACTGTCCGCCGCACTCGCCGCCGCCTGCTTCGTGAAGGCGTTCGGAATCACCTTCCTCGGCCGTCCGCGCACACGGGTCGCGGCGGACGCGCGCGAAGTGGACCGCTTCTCCCTCGCCGCGATGTTCGGGTTCGCCGCGCTCTGTCTGTTCGCCGGCATCTTCCCTGGCGTGGTGATCGATCTGCTCGCGCCGGTGACGCAGGCGCTGACCGGCACCCACATACCAACTCAGCTTGGTGTGGAATGGCTCTCCATCGTGCCGATCGAGAGCGCACGCAGCTCCTACAATGGGCTGTTGATATTCCTGTTCATCACGGTCTCGGCGTCGCTGACCGTGCTTGCGATACACCGCTTCGCCTCGCGCGCGCTGCGCCGAGCACCGGCCTGGGACTGCGGTTTCCCCGATCCGCGACCAGATACGCAATATACCGGCGCCAGCTTCGCCCAGCCGATCCGGCGCGTGTATGGCGCGGTGGTGTTCCGCACACGTGAGACGGTCACCATGCCGCCACCAGGCGACACCGGGCCGGCACGCATCGAGAAGCACATCACCGATCCGGTCTGGGATGTATTCTACCAGCCGGTCGCCAGCGCGGTATCGCACCTGTCGCTGGTGCTGAATGTGATGCAGTTCCTCACCATCCGCCGCTATCTCGGCTTTGTATTCGCGACCTTGGTGATCCTGCTGCTGGCGCTCGCGCTATGGCAGTGATCCAGGGCCTGCTCGTGCAGGGTGTGCAGATGGCGCTGGTGCTGATGCTTGCACCGTTGCTCACCGGCCTGGTGCGCAAGGTGAAGGCGCGGTTGCAGCGTCGCCAGGGACCGTCGGTGCTCCAGCCTTTCCGCGACCTGAAGCGGCTGCTTGGCAAAGAGGTTGTGCTGGCCGAGAACGCGTCGTGGCTGTTCCGCGCCGCGCCTTACGTGATCTTCGCGGTGACCTGGGTCGCCGCGGCGTTGGTGCCGACCTTCGCCACTGGCCTGCTGTTCAGCTGGTCAGGCGATCTGATCGCGATCACCGCGCTCCTCGGCAGCGCGCGCTTTGCCCAGGCGCTGGCGGCGATGGATATCGGCACCAGCTTCGGCGGGATTGGCGCCTCGCGCGAGGTGATGATCGCCTCACTTGCCGAACCGGCGATGCTGATGATCGTGCTGTCGGTCGCGCTGATCGCCGGATCCACCCAGCTCTCGACCATCGCTGAGTACATGGCGTTCTCCGCGGTAGGCCTGCGGGTGTCGCTGGCTCTGGGCCTCGTCGCGTTCATCGTCGTGGCACTGGCGGAGAACGCGCGTATCCCGGTGGACAATCCGGCAACGCACCTGGAACTCACCATGGTGCACGAGGCGATGGTTCTGGAATACTCGAGCCGCCATCTGGCGATGATCGAGCTCGCCGCATCGCTGAAGCTGCTGCTCTATGTCTCGGTCATCGCCTGCATCTTCTTTCCGTTCGGCTTCGCAGGTGGCTATGCGGTCGCACTGGCGGCCTATCTGTTTAAGCTTGGCGTCGCCGCCGTACTACTGGGCGTGTTCGAAGTGTCGATTGCCAAGATGCGCGTGTTCCGCGTGCCCAACTTCCTGGGCGCTGCCCTGATGTTGAGCCTGCTCGGGGTGCTCCTGCTGTTCGTTTCGGGGGGAATGTGACACACGGCTTCGCCTTCGATGTGGCGCATATGCTCGCCGGCAGTTTGGTGCTGGTCAGTATCGCCATGTTGTACCAGGATCGGCTGTACGCGCTGATCAATGTGCTCGCCCTGCATGCGCTCGTCCTTGCGGCCGCGGTGGGATGGCAAGCCTACATCCAGCAGGCGCCACACCTGTATATCACGGCGGGTATCGCTCTTGGATTCAAGGCCATCGTAATTCCCATGGCGCTGCGCCGCATGGTGTTCCGCCTCGGCATCCATCGCGAGATCGAGACGGTGGTGAGCATCGGCCTCACCATGCTGGCCGGTATCGCGCTTGTCGCGCTGTCGATGATGGTGATGCTGCCGGTCACCGCGCATGCCGATCCGGTGGCGCGGGAGGACATTGCGCTCGCGCTGTCGGTGGTGCTGATCGGCCTGCTGATGATGGTGACACGGCGCAATGCCGTGAGCCAGGTGGCGGGCTTCCTGTCTTTGGAGAACGGTGTGAACCTGGCCGCCACCGGCGCGCAGGGCATGCCGCTGGTGGTGGAGATCAGCGTCGCGTTCTCCATCCTGATCGCGTTCATCGTGATCGGCATCTTCCTATTTCGCATCCGCGAACGCTTTGACACGGTGGATCTGCAGGCACTGGACGCGTTCCGTGGAGAGAGGCAATGAAGGGGCAGGACGTGGAAGGCGGCGAAAAAGAATCCCCTCCCCCCTTGCGGGCGAAGGTTAGGGAGGGGGGGCGGTGCAAGCCCGCGCGCCCCCTCCCCCCAACCCCCCCCCGCAAGGGGAGGGAGAGAATTTGACCGAGTCACTCGTCCTTCTTGTACCTCTGCTTGCGGCGGCCGTGTTGTCGCTGGTTTCCGACTACCGCCGTTCCGCCCGCATCAACGTTGCCGCCAGTTTCCTTTCATTCCTCGCCGCCCTGCTCCTGCTGGCCGATCGTCCCGCTGCCGGCCAGTTCTTCGCAGTCGACGATCTCAACATTGTGTTCATTCTGCTCAACACATTCGTCGGCTTCACCACCAGCGCGTTCAGCGCCAGCTACGTTAGCCATGAGCTCGAAACCGGCCGCCTCGCGCCCAGTTATCTGCGTTTCTACCACGCCATGTACCAGCTCATGTTGTTCGGCATGAACCTGGCGCTGATCGCCAACAACATCGGCCTGATGTGGGTAGCGGTCGAACTGGCCACCCTCACCACGGTGGTCATGGTCGGCATCTATCGCACGCACGAAGCGATCGAAGCCGCCTGGAAATATTTCATCCTCGGCAGCGTCGGTATCGCACTCGCGCTGTTTGGCACTATCCTGGTTTATCTCGCCGCGCGACCTGTGGTGGGCGAGGGAATCGATGCCATGGTCTGGAGCGTCCTCATCACCCGCGCGCGCGATTTCGACCCAGCGCTGCTCAACATCGCCTTCATCTTCCTGCTGCTGGGTTACGGCACCAAGGTCGGCCTCGCGCCGATGCACGCATGGCTGCCCGACGCGCACGCGGAAGGCCCGACGCCGATCTCAGCCGTTCTCTCGGGCCTGTTACTGAACGTCGCGCTCTATGCGCTGCTCCGCTTCAAGATGCTGCTGGCCGCCAATCCCGACGCCATTGCCCCTGGGCCGCTGATGATCGCGTTGGGCCTGATCTCGCTGATCTTCGCTGCCTTCATGCTGTATCGCAGGCGCGACATCAAGCGCATGTTCGCTTACTCATCCATCGAACACATGGGCATCACGGTATTCGCCTTCGGCATGGCCGGGCCCCTGGGCAACTTCGCCGGCCTGCTGCAGATGACAATGCACAGCCTGACAAAATCGGCGATCTTCTTTTCAGTAGGCCATGTCGCGCAGGTGAAGGGCACGCAGCGCATCGCGGAGATGGGCGGACTGACAGTGACGCATCCGGTGCTGGGCTGGGGCCTGATCGCCGGTGTCGCGGCAATCGCCGGACTGCCGCCGTTCGGCGTGTTCACCAGCGAGTTCCTGGTGATCAGTTCCACCTTCGCGCGCGAACCGTTGCTGGCGATCATGTTGGTGTTTGGCCTGCTGGTGGCGTTCGGCGCCTTGTTCCTGCGCGTGGCGTCAATCGCGTTCGGTGAGCCGCGCGGCCCCACCGGCCCGGTTACCGCTTCCTATGTGCCGATGTTTGCTCATCTCGCCCTTGTGCTGATCGCAGGGATCTGGCTGCCCGGCCCGCTGGTCGCCTGGTTTCAGCACGTGGCGGCGTTGCTTGGATGACGCTCGTCGATGTCGATTACTGGCAGGTGGCGATACGGTGTCTGGCCGCCGGCGAGGTGACGCTGCTCGGCCTTTGGGGTGAGCCTGGCCGCGTTCACATGGCGGTGTTCGACCATAGCGTTGTCGTGCTGAGCCTCGATTGCCCGAACGGCCACTACCCATCCGTCGGCGCGCTGCATGCCCCGGCTATTCGCTTGGAGCGCGCCGCGCGCGACCTGTTCGGCCTCGATCCTGTAGGGCTGCCGGACACACGTCCCTGGCTGGAACACGGGGCGAATCCCACCGCGTATCCTTTCCTGCCCGTGGAAGGCGAGGGCCTGCACCAGATTCCGGTCGGCCCCGTGCACGCCGGGATTATCGAGCCTGGCCATTTCCGCTTCACCGCCGATGGCGAAACCGTGGTGCGGCTCGAACAGCGACTTGGCTATGTACACAAGGGTATCGACCACCTGATGCACGGCGCGACGCTGGACCAGGCGACGCGACTTGCCGGTCGCGTCTCCGGCGACAGTACGGCAGCCTACGCGTTCGCCTTCGCACGCGCCGTGGAAGCCGCACTCGGCGTCGAACCGCCGCCTCGCGCGGCCTGGCTGCGCGGCGTGATGGCGGAGATGGAACGCATCGCCAACCACCTCGGCGATTTTGGCGCGATCTGCAACGATGCATCGTTCAGCCTCATGCTGGCCCACTGCGCCATGCTGCGCGAGCGCGTGCTGCGCTGTGCCGTCACGTGCTTTGGGCACCGCCTGATGATGGACCGCATTGTTCCGGGTGGCGTCGCGGTCGATCTGACCGAGGATGGTATTGCCGGTATCCGATCGCTGATCGACGAGATACGTGCACGCTTCCCCGCACTTGTGGATCTCTACGACAAGACTGCCTCGCTGCAGGATCGCACGGTCGGCACCGGGATTTTGTCTGCCGATCTGGCACGCCGTTTCGGCGCGGGCGGCTATGTCGGCCGTGCGTCGGGACGCGACTTCGATGCACGGCGGTCGATCGGCTATCCGCCGTACGACCGGCTGCACTTCGAGGTGCCGGTGTTGACCGAAGGCGATGTCAATGCGCGTGCGCTGATCCGGGTCAAGGAGATCGACCAGAGCCTCTCGCTGATCGAGCAGATGCTGAACCAGCTTCCCGTCGGCGAAGTCCGCGTCGCCGTCGAGCCGCACGGTCCGGCCGAGGGCTTGGCAATCGCTGAAGCATTCCGCGGCGATGTGCTGGTCTGGCTGCGCTTCGACCCGGCCGGCGGCATCGATCGCTGCCATCTGCGCGACGCGTCATGGTTTCAATGGCCGTTGCTGGAAGCCGCGATCGAAGGCAATATCGTCGCTGACTTTCCGCTGTGCAACAAGTCATTCAACTGTTCCTACTCGGGGCACGACCTGTGAGGACAATTGTCATTGCGTCGTACTATCCGACGAAACCGGTTGCGCGGTCGCAATGCTGAGGACCCTCCTCCAAGGTCTGCGCTCCCCCGTCACCGAACGGGTACCCTACGATCCAGACATTGCCGCACTTGCCGCCAATCTGGACCGCGTAGCCCAGCGCAAGCTGGGCCGTAGCCTTTCGATCCGCGAGGTGGATGCCGGCTCGTGCAACGGCTGCGAACTGGAAATCCACGCGCTCAACAACGCCTTCTACGATCTCGAGCGCTTTGGCCTGCGGTTTGTCGCTTCGCCACGACATGCCGATGTGCTGATGGTCACTGGACCAGTGACCCGCAATATGCGCGAGGCACTGGAACGCACCTGGCGCGCCACGCCCGACCCGAAATGGGTGGTCGCGGTCGGCGACTGCGGCGCCGGCTGTGGCGTGTTCGCCGACAGCCCTGCCTGCGTCGGCGCGGTCGCGAAGGTAGTGCCGGTGGACCTGGTGATACGCGGCTGTCCGCCGACACCGACGCAGTTGCTTCAGGGACTGCTGGCGCTGCTCAGCGCTCGCTGAACAGCACGCCGCCCTTGGCCTTGTTGTCGCGCGAGCTTTCAAGGATCTCGACCAGCACTGCATCGGCCGTGACACCGAAATTCCTCACCACCGCGTCGGTGATGTCCTTGATCAGTGCGCGCTTCTGCTCTTTCGAGCGGCCCTCGATGGCATGGACATAGACTTCCGGCATTGACCTGCTCCTCTGCTGCGTAGTGTGGGGCGTCGCCATAGCGCATTCGGCTGTCCCCGCGTAGGACCGGTGCAAAAAGAACCGGAGTAACCCCACGTCATATACGTTTTGTTCATCATTCTGCTCTTCTGATCGTCTCGCCGCCAGCGCCGGAGGTAATTGCTTGAAATTCGCGTCGGCAGCCGTGCTTGGTGATGAACTGGATCGGTTACCGGGCCGCATGCGCTCCAGCTTTCCCGAGATCGCCGATGAGGTGTTCTGGAAGCTCTATGCAGCCGCATCGCCGTTTTCGCTACTGCATGTCACAGGCTTCTACAACATCTATCAATCCATGCATTACATTCGGCGGAACGATCTTGCAGGCGATCTGGTCGAATGTGGCTGCTTCCTCGGGGGCGTCGGCATTTTCATGGCGCTGCTGCGAGAGATCCTCGCCATGACCGATCGCACGATCTGGCTTCTCGACACATTCGAGGGGTTTCCGGACGGGCAGGAGGACCGCCTGCTCGGAACGGACATACCGGTCCAGTCTGTACGGTTCGCTAATTTCCGGACAGACGTCGAAGAGAACTTCTTGCATTGCCATTTGCCGTGCCACAACCTGCGCTTGGTCGAGGGACCGGTTGAAGAGACCTTGCCAACTCTCGATATCCGCATCATTGCGCTCCTGCGCCTCGATACCGACTTCTACGCATCGACCAGGGCAGAACTCGAGCATCTGTACGGCAAGCTTGTACGCGGCGGAGTGCTCATCGTCGACGATTACGGCATATTCCAAGGTTCAAGGCGGGCAACGGACGAGTTCCTGGCGGGGTTGCCCGCGCCGCCCCTGCTCAACCGAATCGACGGCGGCGTCTGGGCCGGCGTGAAGCCATGATCCCGGTCACCTCCGGACTGATCGAGAGCCTCCGGCAGGCGGGCATCGAGTGCTTCCTGCAGGGAAGCGCCGTTCCCCTCAATACAACCCTGGAACCGCCGTGCAGCCTCAAGTGGATGGCAGCGCACCACAGCCTCTTTGTCGGTGCCTTCAGCTACGCGGTCAGCGGGTACTATTTTCACGTCTCGATCGGACGCTATACGTCGATCGGGGAACAGGTGCAGATCGGGCGGAGCGATCATCCGACGTCGTGGCTCAGCACCAGCCCGGCTTTCTATCTGCCTGGACCGCTTTTCGACGTGGGCCGCGAATTCGATCACGCAGCCGCCTTCCACGAATTTCGCCCCAACCTGCCTGCTGGTGCGAACCCGACGACACTGAAGCAGACGGTCATCGGCAACGACGTCTACATCGGCCATGGTGCCTTCATTCGACCCGGGGTCACCATCGGCGACGGCGCAGTCGTCGGTGCGCACGCCGTCGTCGTGAAGGATGTGCCGCCATACGCCGTGGTGGCCGGAAATCCCGCAGCGATCAGGAAGTTCAGGGTTCCGCCGCAGCTTATCGGCCCGTTGCTCGAGCTCGCGTGGTGGCGATTCGCGCCTTGGCAATTGGCAGGAATCGATATCACGCGGCCAGCTTCGGCGGTCAAGGATCTGGCCCGGCTTGTGCCCGCATTGCCACTATACGCACCCGCCAAGATCTCGCTGCGCGAACTTGCCGACCAATACCGGTAGTGCCAGCCCACATGAATTATGACGGCGTCGGCGCCTCGGGATGCAGCAATTGGCGGTCGCGCAGTTCTGCCCAAAACGCCGATGGAATCGGCTGTCGGATCAACTTCGCATTCTCCTCGAATTCCGCCGCCGAGCGCGGGCCCGGGATAATCGCGGCCACCGCTGGATGCGCCAACGGAAATTGCAGCGCTGCTGCGGCCAGAGGCACCTTGTGCGCGTCGCACACCGCCCGGATGGCGCGGACCCGGGCCACGATCTCCGGTGGCGCAGAGGCGTAATTCCACGTCTCGCGTCCCGCCAGGATGCCGGAGTTCAAGGGGCCACCGACAACCATCGACGTACCGTGCGTGACGCACATCGGCAGCAGATCGTCCAGCGGCCCTTGTTCCAGCAGTGTGTAGCGTCCGGCGAGCAGGAACACGTCCCATTCGCCCCAGCCAAGGACCTCGATCAGCACAGCACTCTCGTTGACGCCGACGCCGATGGCGCTGACCACGCCGGCGCGCCGCAGTTCTTCCAGCGCGCGATAGCCGCTCTCGCGCAGCGTTTTCATGTGCCCGGCATTTGCCTCTGCGCCATGCTGATAGACGCCGATGTCGTGCACGAGCAGGATGTCGATCTTCGCCATGCCAAGGCGCTGATAGCTGTCCTCCATCGAGCGCATGATCCCATCGTACGAATAGTCATACCGCACCTCGAAAGGCAGCGGCGCGAGGCGGCCGTCGGCGGTGCGGCCGCCGCTGTCGTGCGGACGCAACAGACGTCCTACTTTGGTGGACAATGTCCAGTCGTCCCGCGGCTTCTCGCGCAACGCGTCGCCCGCGGCTCGCTCGGCCGCGCCGAGACCATAGAAGGGCGCCGCATCGACATAGCGAACGCCAGCATTCCACGCGGAATCGATCAGATCCACCCGTTCTTTACTGGTCATCGGGATGCGGCTGCCGCCCAGCGTGGCCGTGCCAAGCCCGAGCGAAGTTACGTACAGGTTGGTGCGTCCGACGCGTCGCTTTTCCCAGGTGGCCATCACTCTGTTCTCCTATCGAGAATGGACGATACCTTCTTCGCTCCCTGTTCAGCCCCGCACCTACGGAAACAGACCCCGCACGTTCTTGGCGCTGCGCACCTTCTCCACCCCGATCGCCATCGCCGCCGTACGATGCGGCACGCCGTCACGCTCCGCTCGACGCATGACCTGGGCGAAGGCGCGATCCATCACGTGGTACAGCTTTTCCATCACTTCGCTTTCGTCCCAGAAGAACTGCTGCAAATCCTGCACCCATTCGAAGTAGCTGACCACCACGCCTCCGGCGTTGCACAGGATGTCCGGCACCAAGAAGATCTCGTCGCGCCGCTGATCCAGCACCTCATCCGCATCAGGCGTCGTCGGACCGTTCGCCGCCTCGGCCAGGACGCGGCATTGCAGGCGCGCGGCAACCGAAGCATCGATCACCCGCTCCACCGCCGCAGGTACCAGCACGTCGCATTTCTGCACCAGCAGTTCGCGCGGATCGAGCGATAACTGGTTCGAGAAACCTGCCAGCACGCCATGCTCCCGCGCATGCCGAAGCAGCGCCGCGGCGTCGAGGCCGCGCGGATCGAAATAGCAGGCGGTGTGGTCGGACACGCCGATCAGCTTCACGCCGCGTTGCGCCAGTGTCTCCACCGTATAGCTGCCGACATTGCCGAAGCCTTGAACGATCGCCGTGGCATTCGTCGGCGCAAGGCCGATGCGCTCCAGCGCCCTGCCGACCAGGTAGGCGACACCGCGGCCGGTCGCCTCGCGCCTGCCCTCGGTACCACCGGAGGCCACCGGCTTCCCGGTGACGATCTCGGTCACCGTGCGGCCCTGATACATGGAATAGGTGTCCATGAACCACGCCATCACCTGTTCATTGGTGCCCATGTCCGGCGCCATCACGTCGGTGTGCGGCCCAACGAACGGAATCATCTCCTGCATATAGCGTCGTGACAGGTTCTCCAGCTCATGCCGCGACAGCGCGCGCGGATCGACGGTGACGCCACCCTTGGCACCACCATACGGCAGGCCGGCGAGAGCGCATTTCCAGCTCATCCAGATCGCCAGGGA
>JANWJK010000273.1 GCA_025452005.1 Acetobacteraceae bacterium
CCCAGCCGGTCGGCCGAATGGGGACGCAGCGCGAACAGCCCAGCGTAGTGGAGCAGCGGCTCGGTTCCCGCAGCCAGCCGATCGGCGAGATGCGGCGTCCCGTAGCCGGTGAGCGCCAACAAGACACGCGCCACGGGATCCTGGGTGAGATCGCCGCGTTGCGCCGCCGCCTCGGCTGTTCGTGCCGGCCGGTACTTGACGCCGCCGCGGGCGAAGAACGCAACGAAGCGGTGTGCCAGCAGGTCCAGGAAGTCCCGCAACGCGGTGGATCGCGAGCGCAGTGCCTGGGTGACGACCTCGGAATAGTAGCGTGGCAGCACGCCCGACGGGCCGGTGAGCCCCATCAGTCCGACGGTCACCTCCGGCACCGCATCGGCCGGCTGCCGCACATCGAGCACGTCGGCTGCCGGATAGACCAACCCGGCGGGCGAGTGGAACCGGACCGCATCGGCGGGATCCTGTTCCCGTCGTGCCGTGGTAAGCACTCGGACCGCGGCATCGAAATGGAACCGCCGCGGCTCCGTCCCCAGCCTGCCGAGCACAGAGCGTCCCCGCATCCCCTTGCCCGCGATCACGCGAGTATCCGGGTGCCGCTGCGGGCGGGCCATGCCGCGGCGGTGCCGGGGCGGCCGCGCAGCGTTACCCGGGTGCGGGTGAAGCTGTTCACGGTGCCGTGCAGGGCAAGGAAGTGTTCCAGCACCGCGGCGAGCAGATAGAGGCCGCCGGCCTGCCAGCTTCGTGGGTCGAATTCGAGCGCGACATCGAGCCCGCGGCAGAAGCCGCCGGCCCGGCCGGGCGCACGCGCGGTGCCCGGGCCGGCGCTGACGCCGGTCAGCGCCTCGATGGCGGCGCGGGATTCGGCCGTATCGCGAAGGTCATAGAGGCGCAGCACCTCCTTCAGCGCGGCCGCGCCTTCCGCGCCGCCGGTCACCGAGAGATGGCCCAGCGACAAATGCGACACCAGGCGCCAGAAGCCGGTCTCGCGCAGCGGCGGACGCAGGGTCGGCGTCGCAGCGGTGACCGCGTTCAGCCCGGCAACGGCAGCGGCGCCCTCGACCAGCCGGAGGCGCGGATGGCCGCCACCGAATGGCAGATCGGTTGGCAGATCGCGGTTGAGGCACAACGCATCGATCGAGAGCACCGCCTCGGACGGCCGGTCCGGATCGAAGTCAGGATCGTGCGGCGCGACGAACACTTCGGTGCCCGGCACGCCTGGCGCGCCAGGGCGGCGCGCCAGATGGTAGAAGCCGCCGGGCACACCGGCCTCCGGATCGCCCTCGGTCAGCCGGTGGAGCGGCCGCCACGGCCGGAACGACCCGTCCGGCAATGTCTCCCGCACGCGATCGACGCTCCAGATCTCCGCCGCGCGCGGTCGCCGTGCGTCCGGGACGACGCGATATTCGGTCTCCTGGTGGCTGAGAGTCACCGGCTCGCAGCGCTGGGGGAACAGATTCACCACCGGCGTGCAGCCGAGCGCGAGCGATGACTGGCCGACGGTGCGCTCCAGTTCAGGCAGCGACCGGTCCAGGTAGACGAAAATCTCCAGACGATTGCCGGCGGATACCAGGGTCTTGGTGTCCATCCCGGTGATATCCAGGAACAGGAACTTGTCCGGGAAGGCGAAGTATTCGGTGAGCAGCCGGAAGCCGGAGAACCCGCGCGCCGACCAGGGGAGCAGCGCCTCGTCGGGCGAGAAGCCGGCCGGCTCGATCGCGCGCGCGGGTACGATGACAGGGGCGGGATCCACGGCGTTGTCGGCGTATGCGATCGAGATCGCGTGCGCGCCGAGCAGCTCGTACAAGGCAAGCGCCTGGTTCGTTGGGCCACGCAGGAAGAAGCGCAGCCGGTCGATGCCGAGTTGGGTGAAGGTGACCTCGGGGGAGGCGCATTTCAGCGTGATCCGCAGCACGCCGGTCGCGCCGGGCGCGGTCGGGTTGGCAGGCGCCACGAGCGGCAGGCCCGACAGGCGGACGTTCTCGACCTCGACCGGCCACAGCGTGACGGGCGCCGTCGTGCGGAAGCGGAGTTCCTCGCCGCGGACCGGTTCAGTGTCGATGGCGATGCCCGCGGGCAGCCGCGCGGGATTCATCAGGTCGGGCTGGCAGTCGAACTGCACCACCATGCAGGACGGCACGGGCGCCAGGTAGTGTGGGTAGAGCAGGCCGAGCAGGGCATCGGTCAGTTCGGGGAATTCGTCGTCCAGCCGGTGGTGTACGCGTGCGGCGAGAAACGCCACCCCTTCGAGCAGGCGGGCGACGTGGGGGTCGTCCACCGCATCGGCCGAGAGGCGGAGCCGGCCGGCGATCTTCGGATGGGTGTCGGCGAATTCGGCGGCCAGGCGTTTGATCGCGTCCAGTTCGCGTTCGTAGTAGGGGAGCAGGGCGTCAGACATCGGTGGGGCCGGGAGAAAGGAAGGGTCCACACGGAGGCCACTGAGAACCACGGAGCACCACCGAGGAAGAAAGACGGGCGCTTCGCGCGAAGCGCCAAATCGCTTCTCCGTGCCACTCCGTGGTTCTCAGTGGCCTCCGTGTGGAACCTTCTTCTTCACACCACATTGCCGTGCCGCACCACCACATCGTCGGTACTCGGATCCACCAGCGTGTCGAACGTGACCGCTTCCGGCGCGGGTTCGGCGTGCACCACCGCCTCGATGCGCAGGCGCAGCGTCGTCTCCAGCCGATCCTGGGCATCGATCAAGGTCACCCGCACCGACAGGAAGCGCGGCTCGAACCGGCGGATCGTGGCTTCGATCTCCATCCGCAGATCCTCCCGGCGGCGGGCATCGCTGAATGCGCCGGACGCGAAATCCGGGATGCCATAGCCGATCGGCGAGGTCGCCAGCTGCGTCATGTGCGCCGGCCACGACCGCCAGCGCCGCCTTGCGTTGAGCAATGCCTCGAGATCGCGCCGCACCGAGTTGCGCAGCGCGACCATCGAATCGGCGGCCGACACCGCGCGATCTTGCTGCTGGTCGGGAGCGTCGTCGATCAAGCGGTCCAGCAGCGGCGACTGGACCCGCGTCGTCTGCCGATTGCCTGGGCCGGCGCGGCCGCTCACGCGACGTCGAACCGGAAATTGCCGAGCTCCATCATCGGCTGCGCGTCCTCGCCGACGATGAACATGCGCTGGCCGACGCCGCGCACCGGTCCGCCTTCGGCCTGGCGCCAGTCGGTCTCGCGTCCGAGGCGCAGCGCGTCGGTCATGGTATCGTCGGTGGCATAGACCGTCGGGAGATAGACCTCGCCATCGGGCCCCGAGGCGACCGACATCGATGCGCGCCGCCACAGCAGGTCGCGCGGACGCTTCGGCGGGTGGAACTCGAGCGTCTGTACCCGCTCGGTGGGAATCCAGAAATACTTGCCGGTGGTGGTCAGCACCTCGAAGCTGCCGGCGAGCAGATCGTCCGCGTCGCGCAGGTCGTCGAACGCCATATCGCCATGCTTGCCCGGTGCGCGCGGGCGCACCGCCTCCGCAGCCTCCGCCTGGCGCGTTGCCTCGGCCAGGTCGCCGGCGCGCAATGCCACCAGGGCGGCGAGCTGCAGCCGCTGTGCCTCGGTCGGATCGGCGAGGAATTCGGGCACCCTGCCGTCACGGAACAACTGCCGCCGCGCCATGTCCGCGCGGATGAGCTGGCGGAACTCCGCCACCACCAGCGCCGTCGAGGGATCGATCGCCGAGGCGGCGTCGAGCAGCACATCGGCGCGCTCCAGGTTGCCGGCGAAGGCCAGCAGCTCGCCCAGCAGTACACGCGCGTTGAGATCGGTCGGTGCCTTGCGCAATGCCGCCTGCGCCGCCGCCAGCGCATCGTCGAGCCTGCCGGCGCGAAACAAACCGGCTGCCGTCTGGTCAGTGTCGCTCATGGGACCCCCACGCGTGCCGCTGTGCGCTCATCGGCCGCTTAGGTCGGTGACGAGCTGGAAGGCGGCGGATATGTCGTCGAGCTGGTAGTGCGGCTGAAGATGCACCACGCAACCGAAGCTGCCTGGCCGGCCGGGCAGTTCGTTCACCGTGACCTTGCCGGCGACCAGCGGGAAACGCGCCCGGCTTTCGCCGGCCGCCGCGAGGTTGCCGTTCACGTACTGCGTCAGCCAGGCCTGGAGGAACCGCTCGATTTCGCCCGCGGTCTTGAACGAGCCGATCATGTGCCGGCCCTTCATCTTCAGATGATGCGCAAACCGCGACGCACACAGGATCGAGTTGATCTGCGTCGAGAGCCGCGCGTTGGCATCGGCCGCGTTTGCGGTGGGGCCCTGGTGACGCTGCGGCACCTGTAGGCTGCGCACCGCGCCGAACACCAGTTCCTCGCTGAATTGGATCGACGAGAGCGGCATCAGGCCGGCATCCAGCAGCGAATGCTCCTGCCGCTCGGACAGCACGATCTCGACCGGATTGCGTACCCACACGTGGTCGGGATCGGTACTGAAAGGCTCCAGCGGAACGTCGGTGACGAGACCGCCGCCGATGCGATCGGTCTCCACGCCGCGCACATCGGCCGGCCAGCCGTAAAGCGAGAAGGCACGGGCGACCACCGAGGCGAACGCGAACCCGGCGCTCATCCAGACGCGGTCGTCGTTGGTGGGGGTGTATTCGGCGTAGCGGAAGCCGTCGTCGCGGGTGCCGTCATCCTGCCAGGGCGGTCGCGCCAGCACGCGCGGCAGGGCCACGCCGACGAAGCGCATGTCGGCGCGCGAGGCGAGGCTGCGCCAGCGCGTGTGTTCGGTATTGCGCAATGGTGCGGCGAGGTCGGTCGAGGTCGCGAGATCGGTGAAGTTGTCCGCCTCCAGCAACGCGGGGGACGCGCCGATCATGACCGGCGAGAAGGCCGCGGCCGCGACGCCGGACAGCGCGGCCAATGCGCTCACATCGTCGGTGCGGAATTCGGCGCTCGGGCGGTGGCGGACTTCGTGATCGACCACCAGCAGGCCGTACGGTTCGCCGCCCGGCGTGCCGAACTCCTCCTCGTAGATCTTGCGGAACAACTGGCTCTGGTCGAACTCGATGGCGCGTTCCAGGTCGCGACAGATTTCCGGCCAGCCGATGTTGAGGATCTTGATCTTGAGGCGATTGGACAGCTCCACGCCTTCGGCGAGCCAGGTGACGCCACGCCAGGTGCCTTCCAGCTTGCGCAGGCGGGGGTGGTGCAGGATGGCATCGACCTGCGCCGACACCATGGCGTCGATCGCCGCGATGTCGCGGTCGATCGCGTCGCGCAACGCCTGGTGATCGATGCGCAGGCGTGCGCCGCGCTCGCCGCCGAACCACAGGTCGATCGCGTCGCCCGACGGCGCACCGAGGAATTCGCCGATGCTGTCCGCCAGCGCGGGATCGCGGCTGCCGACGAAGCGTCCCGACAGCATCGCTTCCCGCACCGCGGGCGCGGCGACGGTCTCGACGGACACCGCGGGGGCGGGCAGGTCCACGGCGAGGTTGAGCTCGTTCACCGTGGTACCCGCCTGACGCGACGAGCGGCGATCAGGCCGCCGCTGCCGGGATGCGGGCCACCATGCGCAGGCTGGTGGTCAGCTCTTCCATCTGCAGCCATGGCCGCAGATAGGCGATGGCGTTGTATGAGCCTGGCCTGCCCGGGATCTCCTTCACCTCGACCCGCGCCTCGCGCAGCGGGAAGCGGGCCTTCATCTCCTGTCCCGCGTTCTCGTTGCCGTTGACGTAGTTGGTGATCCAGCGGTTCAGCCAGCGCTCGCAGTCGCCAGCCTCCATGAAGCTGCCGATCTTGTCGCGCGCCATCACCTTCAGGTAGTGGGCGAACCGGCTGGAAGCCATGATGTAGGGCAGGCGCGCCGAGATCGCCGCGTTCGCCGTTGCCTCCGGGCGATCGTACTTCTTCGGCTTCTGCACCGTCTGTGCGCCGAAGAACACCGAGTAGTCGGTGTTCTTGTAGTGGCAGAGCGGCAGGAACCCGAGATTCGACAACTCGAACTCGCGTCGGTCCGTGATCGCGATCTCGGTCGGGCACTTGGCGTCCAGGTCGCCGTCGTCCGAGGTGAACACGTGGTATGGCAGGTTCTCCACCTTGCCGCCGCCCTCCGCGCCGCGGATCGCGGTGCAGAAGCCGTATTTGGCGAACGCGTCGGTAAGCTTGGTGCCCATCGCGTAGGCAGCGTTCATCCAGCAGTATTCGTTGTGCTGCATCGGCTTTGCCGCGCCCGCCTCGTCGTACGGCGCTTCCTCGTAGGCGAACTCGTCGATCGCCTTGGTGGCCGCACCGTACGGCAGACGGGCGAGCGTGCGCGGCATCACCAGGCTGACGAAGCGTGCGTCCTCGCTATCGCGGAAGCTGCGCCACTTGGTGTATTCCTGCGTCTCGAAGATCTTGGCGAGATCGCGCGGCCGGGAAAGTTCGGGCCATTGATCGAAGCCGAACATGCTGGAGCCGGCTGCCGAGATGAACGGCGCGAACGCCGCGGCCGCGACATTGGACACCAGGCGAAGCGTCTCGACGTCGTCCGGATGCGGCGTCCATTCGTAGTCGCCGATCAGTGCGCCGTACGGCTCGCCGCCCGGCGTGCCGAACTCGTTCTCATAGATCTTCTTGAACAACTGGCTCTGATCGAATTCCACCGCACGTTGCAGATCGCGCGACAGCTCGCGTTTCGGCAGGTTCAGCACACGCAGCTTCAGGCTCGTGCTGGTCTCGCTGTTCATCACCAGGTAGTGCAGTCCGCGCCACGAACCTTCGAGTGCGCAGAACTTGGGGTGATGCATGATGGCATTGAGCTGGTCGGACAGCTTCGCGTCGATCGCCGCGATGGCGCGCTCGAAGGTGCGGGACACGTTCTTGTCGAACGTGACGGTGCCGGCGAGCGCCTGCTGGACCAGGTTCTTCACCAGGTCCTGCGCCTGGTCGGGGGCCGTCTGCTTGGTCGCCGCGACGACCTGATCGAGGAAGGAAAGGCTCTCGGTGGTCTCGGTTGCGGCCGCCTGTGTTGCGGTCTGCGCTTCTGACATCGATCAGCCCTCCTTCTTGTCCAGCCCCAACTGGCTGGACAGCGACTTCAGTTCGCCCTCGTTCTTCAGCACCTGCTCGAGCAGGCTCTCCAGTTCGTCGGAGCGATCCACCTTGCTCATGAGGTCGCGCAGCTTGGCACGGGTCTCCAGCAATGCCTGCAGCGCCGGGACCTGCTGCGCGACGCGGGCAGGCTCGAAGTCCTCGATCGCATTGAACTTGAGATCGACGGCCATTTCGCCGCCGTCCTCGGAAAGCTTGTTGTCGACGCGCATCTTCAGCCCCGGGGTCATCCCGGCCATGACATCGTTGAAATTATCCCGGTCGATCTGGATGAACTTGCGATCGGTCAGCGAGCGGAGCGGCTGCGTCGGATCGCCGGAGAAGTCGCCCATGATGCCGACGATGAACGGCAGCTCGCGCAGCACTTCGGCACCTTCGGTCTCGACCTGGTAGGTGATGTGCACCCGCGGCTTGCGGACGCGATTGAGCTTGTCGTGGATACTCGCACTCATGGTCTCGCTTCCCCATTCCAGTGAGGTACGTGCCGACGGCACCCATCGGCGTATGCCTGTACGCCGGCCGGTTGCCCAAAGATTAGACAGCCGAGACGACTACGGTCAATAATTCCCTTTGTCTGTGACGCGCTTCACAGACGCTCCGCCGTCAGTTCGTCGCATGCTAGGCCTCCGGCGGCGGCGGTCGAATGCCGAGCATGTTCAGGATGCCGTTACGGGTGTTCAGGTCGGCGACGACCTCCTGCAGCAGTTCCGGCCAGCTCAGGCGACCGCGGCGCACCGCCTCGTCCAGCGTATAGGAGATCGGCGAGTGCGGCTCGGTGCGGCGGAAGAAGTTGGCGATCTCGCCCAGCACCCGCAGCGCGTCCTCGCGCGAGGCCATCTGTCCGGGCGCGGCGGTCGGGACGGAAGCTGGCGCGCCTCCGGGCGCTGCCGCCTCCGCCGCCTCTCCCGCGGCGGTCTCGCCGGCCGCCGCGGCCAGGGCATCGGCCGGAGCATACCGCCTGGTGGTGTCGATGATCTGCGACAGCAGGTCACGCACCGCCGTAGTGGACGGACCATCGTTACCCGCCTTCGCGTCCAGCACGTTGGCCATCGCCTGCCAGGCGTCGCGCGCTGCCCAGGCGTCGGCGAACACCGCGCCGAACATACGGTTGTCGGCGGCGTGCGCATCCTTGTCCAATGCCTCGAACGCCGCGCGACGGTCGGCCGCGGTCGTGCTGAGCTTTTCCGCCTGCTGGAACTGATAGAAGGCAACCGGCGTATCATCCTGCCGGCGGGTGAACAGCACCACTTTGTACAGCGGCTGCATCAACGAGCCGTTGCCGTCGCGGCCGTTGAGCCCGGTCACCGGCGAGACGCGGGTTTCCATGCCGTCTTCGTCAGGCAGCGGGAACACGCCGTCCCAGTAGCGTTCGGCGAGGCCGCCCAAGACCTGCGCGCCGGCGGCAAGCCCCGCAAGACCGTGGCTGCGCACCATCGCTTCGGTCAGCCAGGCTGCGACCTCAAGGTCTTTGGTGGTTTCCGTCAGCGTCTTCAGCGCCAGCTCGCGCACCGTGCGCCATGCCGGTGTGGGATCGCCGGCTTCCGCCTCGCCCTTGTCCTGTCCGCGTTCTGCGTCACGTGCCTCGGAGCGTGCGTCGCGCAGCCGGTTGTAGGCCGAGGTGGCGGCAAAATCCTCGCGGATATCGGTGCCTTGCGGCGCGTCCCCCGGGATCGGCGCGAGCAGAGCCTCGAGGTCGAAACCTTCCGGCAGGTCCGCCATTCATGCGCCTCTCGACTGCTGGACAATGGTTCCGCGTAACACATACTGTCGCGATACGAAAAGGGGGACTTTCCCCGGGGGAAATTAGATGGCCGCAATCGATTTGAAGCAACTTGTCGGCCGGCTCAACGATTTCTGCCGCCGAGCGCTCGAAGCGGCAGCCGGCATGACGCTGTCGCGCACGCATTACAACGTCGAGATCGAGCACTGGCTGGTGACGCTGGCCGACCGCGCCGATAGCGACATTGCCGCCATTCTTCGTCATTACGAGATCGACCAGGGGCGTTTTGTCACCGATCTGAACCGCGCGCTGGAGAAGCTGAAGACCGGCAACTCGCGTGCACCGTCGCTGGCGCCCGACATCGTGGAACTCGCCAAGCAGGCCTGGCTGCTCGCCTCGCTGGAGCAGGGCACTGCACGCATCCGCTCCGGTCACCTGCTGTGGGCGCTGCTGGCCGACGAGACGCTGGCGCGCCGCGCGCGCGAGGCATCCGGACAGCTTCTGAAGATCAATCCCGAGCTGCTGAAGCGCGACTTCGCGGCGATCACCGCCAACAGCGCCGAAGCGGCGGAGATGCAGGCAGCGGCGTCCGGCGAGGCGGGACAGGCGGGCGACGCCGCGCCGGTGGCGCCACGCGGCACCGGCGCGCTCGACCAGTTCACCACCGATCTGACCGCGCAGGCGAGGGCCGGCAAGATCGATCCGATCCTCGGACGCGACAGCGAAATCCGCCAGATCATCGACATCCTGACGCGACGGCGGCAGAACAACCCGATCCTCACCGGCGAGGCTGGCGTCGGCAAGACCGCGGTGGTGGAAGGCTTCGCCCTGCGGCTCGCGTCCGGCGACGTGCCTCCCGGGCTGCAAGGCGTGACGCTGCGTACGCTCGATCTCGGCCTGTTGCAGGCAGGTGCCGGCGTGAAGGGCGAGTTCGAGAACCGGCTGCGCGGCGTCATCGACGAGGTGAAGGCCAGCACCAAGCCGATCATCGTGTTCATCGACGAGGCGCATCAGTTGATCGGTGCCGGCGGTTCGGCCGGACAGGGCGATGCCGCCAACCTGCTGAAGCCGGCGTTGGCGCGTGGCGAGTTGCGCACCATCGCGGCGACCACCTGGGCGGAATACAAGAAGTACTTCGAGAAGGACGCGGCGCTGACCCGGCGCTTCCAGGTGGTGAAGGTGGACGAGCCGCCGGAACCGATGGCGGTGGCCATGGTGCGCGGCCTGGTCGAGACGCTGGAGAAGCACCACAACGTCCGCATCCTCGACGAGGCGGTGAGCGAGGCGGTGCGGCTGTCGGCACGCTACATCCCGTCGCGCCAGTTGCCCGACAAGGCGGTCAGCCTGATCGACACCGCCTGCGCGCGCGTCGGGATGAGCCAGGCGGCGGTACCGCCGCCGCTCGAGGACCGCCAGCGGCGGATATCGCTGATCGATACCGAGGTCGGCATCCTGGACCGCGAGATCGCTGCCGGCGAGCCGCATCAGGCGCGGCGCGAGGATCTGCTGGGCGAGCGTGCGAAGCTCGCGCAGGAACTCACCGAACTCGAGGCTCGCTGGGAGCAGGAAAAACACCTGGCGGCCGAGATCGGCGAGACGCGCGCGAAGATCGAGGATTCCGCGAATACCGAGGACAAAGATGCATTGCGCGCGAAACTCACCGGCACATCGGCGAAGTTGCGCGACCTGCAAGGCGAGACGCCGCTGATCTTCCCGGTGGTGGATCGCCAGGCGATCGCCGAAGTGGTCGCCGGCTGGACCGGCATTCCGACCGGCCGCATGCAGTCGAACGAGATCCGCACCGTGTTGAACCTCAAGCAGGCGATGGGGGCACGTATCGTCGGACAGCCGCACGCGCTGGACGCCGTGGCGCAGGCGATCCGCACCAGCCGTGCAGGGCTCACTGATCCGCGCAAGCCGATCGGCGTGTTCCTGATGGTGGGCACCTCCGGCACCGGCAAGACCGAGACGGCACTGACGCTCGCCGATCTGCTGTATGGCGGCGAGCAGAACATGACCGTCATCAACATGTCGGAGTTCAAGGAGGAGCATAAGGTCAGCCTGTTGATGGGCAGTCCGCCCGGCTATGTCGGCTATGGCGAGGGCGGCGTGCTCACCGAGGCGGTGCGGCGGCGGCCCTATTCGGTGATCCTGCTCGACGAGATGGAGAAGGCACATTCAGGCGTGCAGGACATCTTCTTCCAGGTGTTCGACAAGGGGAACATGAAGGACGGCGAGGGCCGCGACATCGACTTCAAGAACACCGTCATCATCATGACCTCGAATGCCGGCAGCGACCTGATCACCCGGCTGTTCGCCGATCCGGAAACCGCGCCCGACGCCGCCGGCCTGGCGGACGCGCTGATGCCGGAGCTGATGAAGTTCTTCAAACCCGCGTTCCTCGGCCGGGTGAATCTGGTCCCCTATTTTCCGCTCTCGCCGGAAATCATCCGGCAGATCGTCGAACTTCAACTCGGACGAATCAGCCGGAGAGTCCAGGAATCTTATGGTGCCAAATTCGCCTGGGACAAAGAACTCGTGGACGTGATAGCAGCGCGTTGCACTGAGACATCGTCCGGAGCACGCAACGTGGAAAAGATACTATCTCGCACGCTACTGCCGGAACTCTCTGCGGAAGTGCTGTCGCGCCTCGCCGATGGCGCGGCGATCAACGGGGTCACCGTGGGCGTGGACACAGGTGGGTCGTTCCAATACCATATCGGCTAACAACCGCTAACCGCCTCGCCGGTAACAACAGGAGTGCAAAGTGGCAATCTACATGAATTGGGACGGTGTCCCAGGAGACGTGACGACCAAAGGGTTCGAGAAATGGATCGAGCTCACCTCGTTCCAATGGGGCGTCGGGCGCGGCATCGGTTCCGCGATGAGCGGCCAGGCAAGCCGCGAAAGCTCGATCCCGTCGGTCAGCGAGGTGGTCGTCACCAAGCGCATGGACGGATCATCGCCCGGCCTCTGGACGGATGCGGTGGCCGGCCAGCTCAACACCACGGTGAAGATCTCATTCACCACAACGGCGAAGGGTGAGACGACACAGTTCCTCAACTACGAGCTCACCAACACCGGCCTGAGCGGCTACAGCGTCAGCAGCGGCGGCGACATGCCGACCGAAAGCCTGTCGCTGAACTTCACCAAGGTCGTCTGGTCGTTCACCGGGACCGATCCCGCGGTGTCCGGCACACCGGTGACACAGGGCTACGACCTCACCACCGCCACAACCACCTGACGGCAACGGCAAGGCGGCCGGAGAGGTTCGCCTCTCCGGCGCGGCCTGCCCCCATGCGGCGGAACGCAACCGCTGCTCAGCTCACCGCAACCATGACCGCCGTGACGTTGTCACTGGCATCCAGCGCCAGCGCCGCATCGATCACCGCCTGTGCCGGCATGCCGTCGATCGCGGCAAGCAGGCTCGCCAGCTCGGTCTCCGGCAAGGTCTTGCACAGGCCGTCGCTGCACAACAGGAAACGATCGCCCGACAGCAGCCGGTCGCTCACCTTGTCGAGCAGGAATTCGTCGAGTTCCGCACCGACCGCGCGCGTGATCACGTTGCCTCGCGGATGGTTCGCCGCCTCGTCCGGTCCGATCGCGCCCGCCTCGAGCAACTCCTGCACAAGGCTGTGGTCGCGCGTGATCTGCCGCAGAATTCCCTGGCGCAACAGGTAGGCACGCGAGTCGCCGGCCCACAGGCAGGCGAAATGGTCGCCGCGTGCCAGCATCACCACCACGGTCGAGGCCACCAGCACATCCGGTCCACGACGCGTCGCCTCCTCGCGCAGCGCGTTGTGCGTGTGTTCGAGCGCAAGCCGTACCTGTGCCAGCAACTCGGGGGCCGAAAGGCCGGTCGGAATGGCCTGGAGCGCATCTGCGATCATGCCGGAGGCGACCTCGCCGGCCGCATGACCGCCGGCGCCATCGGCTACCGCCCAGATACCGAGATCCGGCCGGTCCACATAGGCGTCCTCGTTGTGCGTCCGCTTGGCGCCGGGATGCGTCACTGCCCAGGAGCGAAAGCGTGGCGTCGTCACGACGGCGACTCCCATTTCGTCTCCCCAGGCTGGCATTCTCCCTCCCCAGGCGCGGATGTGTCGGTTGCGACCTCCGTACCCTTGATTTCCGCGCCCAGCATGGCCGCATAGGTCACCGCATCGGGCAGACACCCCAGAGTGAGGCAGGCGCGGCCGACCCGGATGGAACCTTCGCTCCACCATGTTGCTTCGGCAAGGCCCACTTCTGCATCCGGCAACTCGGTCGATCCAAGCGTGTTGGCAATCACCTGTGGCGGTGTGTCCTGTTCGAGCGCGATGCGTCCGGCCGCCTCGCATGCATCGAGCCAGGCATCGCCCGATGTCTTGGCGATGCCGCATGCGCTGAGTGCTGCGAAGGTGAGTGGGAAGTACCGGCCGGCACGATCCACACTCGGCAACATCAGGC